>NZ_JBHVDM010000005.1:0-140366 GCF_042802775.1 Nocardia sp. NPDC057455
GGTACCCGGCGCCCTGACGCTCGGGTCAGGCAAGCCGCCGGATCGCTTCCGGACCCAGGTCGGCGATCGTCGAATACCCGTCCACCGCCATCAGCAGATCCGCCTCGGCGAGCAGCGAACGCACCACGTGCACGAGTCCGTCGACGCCGCCGAGGGCCAGCCCGTACGGGTAGGGACGGCCGATCCCGACGGCCGTCGCACCGAGCGCCAGCGCTTTGACGATGTCGGCGCCGGTGCGGACGCCGGAGTCGAACAGCACGGGCAGGCCGTCGGCCGCCGCCACCACCTCCGGCAGATGCTCTATCGCCGGGATGCCACCGTTGGCCTGCCTGCCGCCGTGATTCGAGCAGTAGATGCCGTCGACGCCCGCGTCCTTGGCCCGCCGCGCGTCCTCGGGATGACAGATGCCCTTCAGTACCAGCGGCAGCTTCGTCAGCGACCGAAGCCACGCCAGGTCGTCCCAGGTCAACGCGTTGCCGAACAGTGAGATCCAGGTCAGGACGGCGGTCTTCGGGTCGTGCTCGGGTGGGCTGGACAGCAAGCCGCGGAACACCGGATCGCTGAAGTAGTTGGCAAGGCAGTGTCCCCGCAATTGCGGGAAATTGGACACCGCCAGATCGCGCGGTCGCCAGCCGGGCACCCAGGTGTCCAAAGTGACCACGATGGCCTCGAAGCCCGCGGCCTCGGCCCGCCGGACCAGGCTTTGCGCGAGGTCCCGGTTGGTGGGGGTGTAGAGCTGGAACATTCCAGGGGTGCCGCCGAACTCCGCCGCCACCTGTTCCAGCGGATCCACGGTGAGGGTGGAGGCGACCATCGGGACGCCGGTGCGCGCCGCGGCTTTCGCGGTGGCGATGTCGCCGTGCCCGTCCTGGGCGCACAATCCGATCACGCCGACCGGGGCCAGGAAGATCGGCGTCGGCAGGGTCATGCCGAACAGTTCGATCGACAGGTCTCGCGTTTTGCTCGCGCGCAGCATGCGGGGGATCAGGCCGAATTTCTCGAAAGCCGCCACATTGGCCCGCTGGGTGCGTTCATCGCCGGCCCCACCTGCCACGTACGACCAGATGCCCGGAGGTAGCGCCGCCTCGGCTTTCGCTTCCAACTCGGCGTACGTCATCGGGAAATCGGGCAGCACACCTCCGAGCCCTTGAAAGTAGATCTCGTTCTGGTAGTCGCCGAAGTTGGTCACGCCGCTCCTGTCCTCTTCTCGATGCATGAATGTATCCGATACGTTCCTGTAGCGAGCTCGGTTCCGCTCAGGCGCGTAGCGCCCTGTACAGGATCAGCCAGCGATCGGGGGAGACCAACCCGACGGGCTGTTCGAGCGAGATCCCCGCTGCCCGGCAGGCGCCGCGCACGGCGCGGGCGGGGAACTCTCGCCGCAACGACGCGGCCACACTGCCCCCGACGCCCGAGAAAGCCAGCTCGACCAGCGCGCGGTACGCACCGATCCGCTCGCGCGGCAGCAGCGGAGCGGGCCGCGTGCGCAACCGCAGGATGGCGGCATCCACCCGCGGAACCGGATGGAAGCTGTGCCTGCCGACGCGCGCGCCCAGCTCGATCGCCGTCGTCGGCCAGTGGCCGACGGTGAGCTTGGTCCATCGGCCGTAGTCGCCGGAGTGCTTGCGGGCGAATTCGAGCTGGGTGAGCAGGGTGGCGGAGGTGAGCCCGCGCGCGGCCAGACACCAGCGCACGATGTCGGTCGTGCGGCCGAACGGCACGTTGGCCACCACCGAGAACGGCTCCCGCGGCGGACGCACCGTGCAAAAATCCTTGTGGTACAACCGAATTCGCGGATCGTCGGCGTATCGGCGGCGTAGCAGCGCCGCATAGCGCGGATCCTTCTCGTAAGCGCGGACCTGGCTGCCCGCGTTCAGCAGGTGCCTGGTCAGCATGCCGTCACCGGGTCCGGCTTCGAGGACGAGGTCGTCGGCGGTGACGCCGGAGGCACGCACGATCAGCCGGGCGACGCCGGCATCGATGAGGAAATTCTGCGACAGCAGTTTTCGCGTGTTCGCGGGGGCCGCCGCGCGGCCGCGGGCATGCGAAGGGGAACGAGGATGGGACATGGGTGTCCTCCGAACGGAGTGGTCGAATCGGGAGAGTCGATTCGCCCGGACCCATGCCGGGGCACGAAGAACCCGGCGGCCGCTAGCGGCCGCCGATGCGGATTCCGATCGAACGGATCAGGAGATCGCGGCGATACGGTGCACCGGCAGAGCCCGGGCCTCCGTACGCAGTCGGATGTAATACGCGCCGACCGCGTACGCTCCGTTCACGCCAGGACTGCCACACATGTCCCGCAACATAAGACATCCGCGCGACCGGGTGCCACTTCTTTTCCCGCGAGGTCGCGGTGGGTGTGCCGGTGCCGGGTTCAGTGGTTCGTCGGCTGACCCGCCACGTCCGGGTCGCGCACCTCGGCGGCGAAGGTCCGCCAAGACTTGGCCTCCGCGTGTTTGCCGAGCTGGTCGAGCAGATCGGCGAGTTCGGCGATGGCGCGCGGCTCGCGGCGGTCGGCGGCGGTGCGCCACCAGGTTTCGGCTCCGACGGGATCGCCGCGCCGTAGTCGCACCATGCCGAGTTCGTATGCCGCGCCGGCATGCCCGGCCTCGGAAGCCTGCGCCCACAATCCGCACGCCTGCTCTTCCTCGCCACGGCGGTACATGGCGACGCCCAGGTCGTAGAGCGCACCACGATATCCGGGATCGCCCGACTGCGTGGGCGTGCTCGCCCGCGGTGCGGCATCGACCGGCGCAGAGCGTTCCGCGAGCTGCGGCAACCCGCCCGAAGCCGGAGGGGGGTCGGTAACCCGGATGCCGGGCGCGGCAATGGGCGTCCTCGCCGGGGGAGAGGCGCTCGTCACCAGGGGGCTGCTGTCCCGGGCGGGTGCATTCGCTGCGGGCGGCGTCTGCGACACCGGTCCGCCGAAAGATTTCGCCGCGTCCGGCGCGAGATCCGGCTTCGCGGAGCCGGGATCGGCAAGTGGAATGTCGGCCACGGGCTGCGGGTGCGTGCCGACAGGATCGAATGGGCGAAAGGAGTCCGCCGCCGGCGCGCTGGAATCGGTGCGTGGCCCGTCCGCCGCCGGTCGAGTGGGGGCGGCATCAGGAAAGGCTTCGGTGGGATGCGGGTCTGCGAGCGGGGGCACGGAAGCCGGAGGCGAAGGCTCCGGGTGGGACGGGGTCTGCCTGCCGTTGGCGGCCCATGCGCGGAAGGGGTCCGGTGCGGCCCAGGGGTTCGCGACCAGCGGGCTGGATCCGGTGCGTGGTCCTTCGGCCGCAGGGCGAGGGGTGGCCGCAAGATCCGATACAGGTGGCGAATTGCCGATCAGCAGGCCGGTGACCGGGCGTGCCGGGTCTTCGGGCGGATGCGTATGCGCGACCGGAGGTCCGAAGGCGCCGTACGGGTCCGCCGTGGGTCGTTCGGCCCGGGGGCGGGAATCGAAACCTTGCGCGGGTGCCTCGGCCTGCATCTGCGCAGCCTGCGCGACGTCATCCGTTTCGGATCGGCTCTCGGTGGCGCGTTGCTCGGGACCGCTGTGCGCGGCGTCCGTCACGGACTGCCTCGTGAACGGGCTCGGCACCGGGTTTGCGTTGTCCGGGGCCGGGGAGCCGGGGGCGGCGGGCGGAGTTTCCGGAGTGGATCGCGTGGCGCGGGACGACTGCAGGTTCAGGAAAAGGTCACCCGCCCGCTGGGGCGGCGTGCTCTGCGACGCTTGCCCGTTCCGGCCGTCGAAGGCTGCGGCCGGATCGGCGGCGAGCCGCTCGACCGGAGCAGCGGGCGAGACGGCGGCGGCGTCGATGCGCGGAACCGGCATGGTCGGCGCGGTGGGCGGACCCGCCGAAGAAGCGGAGAGCGAGGAAGGCGGGCCCATGCCGATCGGAGCCGTCGCGGGCGCGGTGGGCGCCGACGATCCCGGCGCGACGGGTGTGGGAGCGGTGGACACCTCCACCACCAGGTTCGCGAAGTTCGGCGGTCCCTCGCCGATGCTGCACCACAGGACGACGCGACCGTTCGGCTGGTGCTCGACGACGATGCCGTAGTTGCCCGCCCAGGACTTCTGGGTGCCGAACTCGTCGACCCAGACCGGCGTCAGGGTCACCAGGGTCACCGGAGCGGCGGGCGTGACGTCGAAGCTGACGCCCGCGCCCAGCGCGTCGCTCCACGCGTCGACGCCGGCGAGTGACCGTCCGTGCAGATCCAGGTAGCCGTCGACGACCGAGAGGCCCATCCCGAGCCCGCGCAGTCCGGCGGGTGGCGCCGCCGAGATCATCGTCAAGGTGACGGTGGTGGGCGCGGGACCGACTTGCTCGGTGTACATCGGGTAGACCATGCTGCCGTGCCAGCGAATCGGGTCCGCGCTCTGGTAGCGCGCGGCCAGCGGCAGCTCTTCGGGCGTATTCCGGGCAGCCCACGACGAATACCGCTCGTTCACTGTCGTGCGCCTGCCTTTCCACCCGATCCCGACCGCCGCCCCCGCGCCGGTCGGCGGGGTATACCGTACTCGCCGCGAACCGCGACTGCTTCGCAATCCCTTGGCCGTAGGTGATGCCCCGCGCCCCAACGCTACCGGGGGGTTCACCTGATTTCCCAATGGTGCGCAGCGGTGCGTCCGGCCCCATGGCCAGCCCGTGATCGCCCGTGTGCGGGGGCCCACAGTGCCTGCCTCGGCCCGCCGCGACCGTCGCCCCGGAACCGGCGGGCCGGGGTGCGCCGTGGGAGCGTCGTATCGCCGTGTCGCGACGGACATCGTCTGATCGACGGGGATCGGGAAGCGCTTCCCGCAGAACACCGAACAGTCGACCAAGCGCTTGCTACGCTCGATCGATGATCTCCACGGTGGTCTGGGGCACCGGTAATGTCGGCCGGGCGGCCATCCGGGCCGTGGACGCCCACCCGGCGCTGCGCGTGACCGGAGTGCTCGTGCACGATCCGGCGAAGATCGGCCGCGACGCGGGCGAACTCGGCGGACTCGACCATGACCTCGGCGTCCCGGCCACCGACGACGTCGGCGGCGTTCTCGGCGCGCATCCGGACGCGGTGGTCTACGCGGCGTCCGGCGATATCCGTCCCGACGACGCGCTCGCCGATGTCCTGCGCGCACTCCGCGCGGGCGCGGTGGTCGTCACCCCGGCCCTCTACGCCCTCTACGACCCGCGCAACGCACCGCCGGAGGTCCGCGACCCGGTGCTGGCCGCGATCGCCGAAGGCGGCGGATCGCTGTTCGTGTCCGGCATCGACCCCGGGTGGGGCAACGATGTGCTGCCCCTGCTGATCAGCGGGCTCGGCAGCACCGTCGAGACGATCCGCTGTCAGGAGATCTTCGACTACTCCACCTACGACCAGCCGGATTCGGTGCGCTACCTGGTCGGCATGGGGCAGCCGATGGATTATCAGCCGCCGATGCTCGCGCCGTCGGTACCGACCATGGTGTGGGGCGGGCAGGTCCGGCTCATGGCGCGGGCGCTCGGTGCCGAACTCGACGAGATCCGCGAGACGCTGGACCGGTGTGCCCTGGACGCCACCGTCACCACGACGTCCATGGGAGAGTTCGCGGCGGGCACGCAAGGCGCCGTGCGATTCGAAGTTCAGGGCATCGTCGAGGGGCAGCCGCGTCTGATCATCGAGCACGTCACCCGCATCCATCCGTCCTGTGCGCCAGATTGGCCCGCACCGGCCGACGGCGGTGCGGGCGCGCACCGGGTGATCATCGAGGGTCACCCGCGCATCGAGGTGACCGTCGAGGCCACCGCCGAAGACGGCAACCGCTCCGCCGGCGGGAACGCCACGGCCGTCGGCCGCTTGGTCGGCGCCATCGACTGGCTGGTGGCCGCGCAACCCGGACTCTACGACGCACTGGACATCCCGCTGCGTCCCGTGGCAGGAAAACTCGGAAGGAAACGCCCATGATCATCGATGTCCCCGAGGGGAAGGATCCGATCGGCTACGTCTGGGGCGAGATGGTTCCCGGCATCGGCGTCGCCGCCTCGAATTTTTCGCTGTCGGTGTACTCGCACAGCACGCTCGGCCTGCGCGAATTCGAGGCGGCCCGGCTGCGCATCGCTCAGATCAACGGGTGCCTGTTCTGCATGGACTGGCGCACCGAACGCGACGGAGCCAAGGTCGAGCCGGAATTCGCCGACGCGGTCACCCAGTGGCGTACCACCGACGCGTTCGACGAGCGCACCAGGCTCGCCGCCGAATACGCCGAACGCTACGCCATCGACCACCACAATCTCGACGAAGCGTTCTGGAAACGGATGTTCGCCCACTACAGCCAGGCGGAAGTGGTGGAACTGAGTATGAGCATCGGCTCATGGCTCGCTTTCGGCCGCCTGAACCATGTGCTCGGCCTGGATTCGGTGTGCGTGCTGCCCGGTCATTCCGCCGGTCGGTGAATCCGCGCCCGAGCAGCTAAGCCGGCATTCTCGACACCCACGCGGGCTGCCCGTCGACCAGGCCCAGTTCGAACTCCTCGGGAGCATCGAGCACGGCGCCGAGTTGGCGGAGCGCTCTATCCGCCGAGATCTCCACCGGAAAACGGATGTATTCGAGCGTGGCGCCGGATATCCGGGCTCGGAATCGGTACCGGAATTCGACGTGACCCGCGTAGGTCAGCGCGATGCGGCCCTGCCAGTCGATGTCGTGCCTGCCGTCGGGGCGCCGGGTGAAGAACACTTCCTGGTCGGCGACCGAATCGTGCCCGAGCAGATAGATGTTGAACGCAAGGTACTCGACGTCGTCGGCGTGGGCGAGGGGCAGCGGATCGACCGTGAGACGTTGCGGCTGCTCGGATTTCAGCAGGAAAGGGCGGCCGGGCGCCGCGGCGCGCAGCCCGGTGGCGTCGTCTTCGCCCCAGTACGTGGACGACAGCGTGCAGCTGTGATAGTTCTGCCAGGTGATCGGCGACATCCAGCTCTCGCCGGCATCCTCGTCGTCATCGGCGTCACGTTCGGCGTTGTATGCCGCGGAGCGCAGATGCAGATCGAACCACAGGCTGCCGGCCTGGTCCATGCGGCCGGTCCACGCGAACTCTTCGATCGCGTGCCCTTCCGGCCACGGATTTCCCGGGAACACTATTCTCCCGGCGGGCGAGAAACGCACCAGGTCGGTCCTTTCCATGCCGACCCACCCTAGCGACCGAGACCGACAAACTCGACATGCCAGATCCGGGAAGCCGCGCCGTGCCGGGTTCCATCTCAGGCGTTGGCCGGTGCCTCCTCCTCCGGCTGACCGGCCGGAGGCTCGTCCACCGTCCGCTTCGGCCCGGTGAACCAGGTCCGCGCCGACGCCAGCCACCAGACGCCGATCGCGCCCACCACGCCCACCAGGGTGATCGGCGCGTAATTCACGGTGCTCCACGTGAATTCGCTGTGCCACGGGTATCCTCGGGCGTCGGTGGGCAGCAGGAACAGCACGCTGATCAGCGCGATCCAGATCAGCGCGACCGACCCGATCGGGCGGTACCACGCACCGAGGCGCCACGGGCCGGTGCGGAATCGAGCACCGTGTCGCTGCCGCAACAGGATCGGAATGCCGTAGGCGATATAGAGCCCGATGGTCGCGATCGAGGTGGCCGCGGCGTAGGCGGTCGGTGCGTTCGCCGGAGGTACCAGCAGCGACGGGATCAGCAGCACGAACGCGAAGAACGAGATGAACAGCACCGCGTGCACCGGCACCCTCCGCGGGGAAAGCCTCGACCAGAACTTCGACCCGGGCACCGCGCCGTCGCGGGCGAACGCGAACAGCATCCGGGAGGCGGAGGTCACCGAGGCATATCCGCAGAACAATTGCGCGACCGCCGCGATGATCAGCAGCAGCCCCGACCAGAACCCGCTCAGCGAGTTCTCCAGGATGTAGATGACGGGGTAACCGCTGTTCTTCGACGGGTCCAGCGCGTCGTCCAGATTCGGAATGGCGAACGTCACCGCCATGATGAGCAGATATCCGGCGATCGCCGAGACGACGATAGTGTTGATGATGCCTTTGGCGGCCATCCGGGACGCGTCGTGCGTTTCCTCCGACATATGCGCGGAAGCGTCGTAGCCGGTGAATGTGTACTGCGCGTGCAGCAGGCCGAGCAGGAAGCTGAACGCGACCCCGCCGAATCCGATCGCGCTGTTGTCGACGGTCTCGGTGAAGACCCATCCGGCACTTTGGTGGTGTTGCGCTCCGAATCCGAGGACGACCACGAAAATCGCCACGCCACCGACATGCCACCACGCGGACACATTGTTGATCACCGCCGACAGGTGCGGGCCGAGCACGTTCAAGACGGCGTGCACGACGAGAATGGCGGCGAACACCAGGAAGATCGCGGTGCGGTCGGTGCCGATCTCGATCCCGACGACGTTCAGCACGACGGTGGTGAAGATGGCCGCGCCGTAATCGATCGCCGCGGTGACCGCGATCTGCCCGATCAGATTGAACCAGCCGGTGAACCAGCCCCACACCGGTCCGCCCAGTTCGGCCGCCCACCAGTACAGCCCGCCCGAGGTGGGGTAGGCGGAAGCCAGCTCCGCCATGGCGAGCCCCACGAACAGCACCATGATCGAGACCAGCGGCCATCCCCAGGCCATGGTGATCGGCCCGCCGTTCGCCAAACCGATGCCGTAACTGGCCAACCCGCCGGTCAGGATGGATACGATCGTGAAGCTGATGGCGAAATTGGAGAAGCCCGACCAGGATCTGGCGAGTTCTTGTTTGTAGCCCAGTTCGGCGAGCCGACGTTCGTCGTCGGAAGGGGATCGGGTGTCGGTCATATCGTGCTCCCGGGTGAAAACGCTGCCCTCATACCGCGTTTGCCAGAAGATCAGTGTGAAGTACCGACCGGTCGACCGCAGGCCAACCAGCGAATTCGCGAAACGGCGGCCCTGGCGCCCGCCCGGGCCATGCCGAACGTAGCGTGAGGACCATGAGCGAGCGACTGGTGGTCATCGGCGGTGACGCTACGGGCATGTCGGCGGCGTCGCAGGCACGCCGGATGAAGGACGCGAGCGCGCTGGAGATCGTCGTCTTCGAACGCGGCGGGTTCACCTCGTACTCGGCCTGCGGCATTCCGTACTGGGTCGGCGGACACGTCGCCGAGCGGGACGCTCTGATCGCTCGCACGCCCGAGGAACATCGCTCCCGCGAGATCGACCTGCGGTTGTACACCGAGGTGACCGAGATCGACCTCGACGGGGGACGGGTGCGCCACCGCGACCGGGAAACCGGCGCCTCGGCGTGGATGCCCTACGACCACCTGGTGATCGCTACCGGCGCTCGCCCGGTGCGGCCACCGCTGCCCGGTATCGACGCGCAGGGTGTGCACGGCGTGCAGACCCTCGCTGACGGGCAGGCGCTGCTCGAGACGCTGGAGCGGGCCCGCGCCAACCGCGCCGTCGTGGTGGGCGCGGGCTACATCGGCGTGGAGATGGCGGAGGCGCTCATCCGGCGCGGCTACGACGTCACCATGGTCAACCGCGGTCCCGAACCGATGTCCACGCTCGACCCCGACATGGGCGCCCTGGTGCGTGACGCGATGTGCGGGATGGGCATCGAGGTCGTCGGCGACGCGGAGGTGGCCGAGTTGCGCACCGATGCCGACGGCCGGGTCGCCGCGGTCGTCACCGGCACCGGGGAGTATCCGGCGGACGTCGTGGTGCTGGGCATCGGCGTACGCCCGGAAACCGAACTGGCCCGCGCCGCCGGACTTCCGCTCGGGCAGCACGGCGGGCTGCGGACCGATCTCGCCATGCGGGTGCGTGGGCACGAGAACATCTGGGCCGGCGGCGATTGCGTCGAGGTGCTCGATCTTGTCTCGGGCCGGGAACGCCACATTCCCCTGGGCACCCACGCCAACAAACACGGTCAGATCATCGGCGCGAATATCGGCGGGGGATACGCGATCTTCCCCGGCGTCGTGGGCACCGCGGTCAGCAAGGTCTGTGAACTCGAGGTGGCTCGTACGGGCCTGCGCGAGAAGGACGCCCAGGCGGCCGGTCTGCAATACGTGACCGTCACGGTCGAAGCCACCAACCGGGCGGGCTATTACCCGGACGCGGCGCCGATGACAGTGAAGATGCTCGCCGAGCGTCTCACCGGCCGCCTGCTCGGCGCCCAGATCGTGGGTCGCGAGGGCGCGGGCAAACGCGTCGACATCGCGGCGGTCGCGCTGACCGCCCGGATGACCGTCGAGCAGATGACGATGCTCGACCTCGGCTACGCGCCGCCGTTCTCCCCGGTGTGGGACCCGGTTCTGGTGGCCGCGCGCAAAGCCGTCACCGCGGTGCGCAAGCGCGGGTAGCGCGCTCAGGCGCCGAAGAGTTCGAGCAGGTCGTTCTTGCCGAACATGACCGCGGCGTCGCGGGCCGACGGAGTGCCCGCGTCGGGGTCGGCTCCGGCCGCCGTGAGCTGCCGGACGATCTCGGTCTCGCCCTTGAAAACCGCCCCCGCCAGCGGCGTCTGGCCCTTGTCGTTCGCGCGGTTCGGATCGGCCGACCGCTTCAGCAGCGCCGCCACGGCCTCGGCTTGTCCGTGGTAGGCGGCGAGCATGAGCAGCGTGTCGCCCGCCTCGTTGGTGAGGTCGACCGGCACGCCCGCGTCCACGTAGGCGGCCAGCCTCGCGGCGTCACCGTGGCGAGCGAAGTCGAACACCTTGGTGGCCAGTTCGAGCAGTTCCGGATCGATCTCGTCGGTGCTCATCCGCTCTCCTGTCCTGGGTCGCGCCCGGATGGGCGCGTTGCCGCGGACTTTCCCAGTTGTTCGCGCACTATGCGCAGATCGGCGACGAACGCATCGTAGGCCGCGGTGCGGTCCGGCGCGCGCAGCACCGACGACGGATGCACCGTGGCGATCGCGCGATGGCCCGCTGTCTCGATGACCTCACCGCGGCGTTCGCTGACCTTGAACGAGGGTCCCAGCAGCGCCTGCGCGGCGATCGCGCCGAGACACACCACCAACCGCGGCCGCAGCAGATCGAGTTCGGCGTCGAGCCACGCCGAGCAGGCCACCACCTCGGTGCGGCCGGGTTGTTTGTGGATCCGTCGTTTGCCGCGCTCGACGAACTTGAAGTGTTTCACCGCATTGGTCGAATAAACCGCGTCGCGATCGATGCCGACGTCCGCCAGCGCCCGGTCGAGCAGTCGTCCGGCCGGGCCGACGAACGGCTGTCCCGCCACGTCCTCTTGGTCGCCGGGTTGCTCACCGATCAACACCACGTCCGCGTCCGGGGGACCCGCACCGAACACCGTTTGCGTGGCGTGGCGGTACAGATCGCAGCCACGGCAGTCGCGGGCCGCCTCGCGCAGCCGCGCCAAGTCCGCGTCCTCCGGGACGAACATCGCGGCGCCGGGCGCCTTCATCGCTGTTCGCCTCCTGCCGCCGACGGAGCCGCGACCGCCATGCGCCGACCTCCTCTGCCGCCTGATGCCGGTGTCGGCTTACCCGTTTGCGCGGCACTCACGCGCCGGGCGCGAATCGCCCTCCCACGTGCTGAACGACCGGACCGGGGTCGGTATAGTCGCCGCGGATGAGTAGTGTCACCGCCACCGCCGGAACGCCGATGTCCCAGAACCGTCGACTCGGGCGTGTGCTTCGGCTGGCGCCGGTCCTCTCGATCGCGTTCTCCGCGTTCTGTCTCCTGACACCGGTCGGGCCGTTCCACAAGATCACCGGCGGGTTCATCGACCTGCAGGTGTATCGGCTGGGCGTGGACGCCATGCGGCACGGCGCCGACATGTACGGGCAATTGCCGCAGACCACCATCGGAGCGGGGCTGCCGTTCATCTACCCGCCGTTCGCCGCGCTCGCCCTCGGCCCGTTCGCGATGCTGCCCTGGGACGTGGCCGCCGCCAGCTTCTTCGTCTCCTCGGTGGCCGCGCTCGCTCTCACGCTCTATCTGGTGGCACGGCGGGTATGGCCCGACGAATCGCAGCGCCGGCTCGCGGTCTGGGCCACCGCGTGTGCTACTCCGCTGGGACTGCTGCTGGAGCCGATCCACTCCACGCTGGACTTCGGTCAGGTCAACCTGTTGCTGATGGCCTTGGTCGCCGCCGATTGCCTCACCCACAAGCCGCGCTGGCGCCGGGGCATGCTGATCGGCATCGCCGCCGCGATCAAGCTGACACCCGCGGCGTTCGTGCTCTACTTCCTGGTCCGCCGGGACTACCGTGCGGCCGCGACCGCCGCGGTCACCGGTGCGGCCGCGACGGCGCTGGGCTTCGCGATCCTGCCGAAGGAATCGGTCAAGTATTGGTTCGGCGGTCTCGGCAACGTATCCGGGCTGAGCGGCTCGGCATTCCATACCAACCAGTCGATTCAAGCGATGTTCGCTCGATTCGAAGTGCCCGAGCCCGCCTTCACCGCGATCTGGCTGGTCCTCGCCGTCTTACTGCTCGCGCTGGTCGTCACCGCGATGCGCCGGGCCGCCGGTCTGCCCGCGCTCGCGCTGGCCCTCAACGCCGTCTTCACGCTGCTGGTCTCGCCGATCTCCTGGTCGCACCACTGGGTGTGGATCGCGCCCGCGTTGTTCGCCGTCGTCGGGCACGCGACTCGCCTGCCCGCGAAGCGGGCGATCGGTTGGTGGGTGACGTTCGTGGTGACCGCCGCCATTTTCGTCATCGGCCCGCACAATTGGCTGCCCGACGGCGAGCACCGGGAGACCGCGTGGACCCCCTGGCAGCACTTCATCGGCAACACGTATGTCTGGTTCAGCGTGGTGCTCGTCGTGCTGTTCCTGATCGCCGGCAGGCGCAGCGTCGCAGGGGGCGCGAACCCCGCTCCCGGCGAACAGCTGCACACCTCCGACGCCCCGCCCTCGGCGCTGACTGCCCGCTGAAGGGCGGCGAACGGCGCTCCCGCGGCGTCAGCCCATGCCTGGCGCGGACGGCGCCACGAAGAGGAAGCTCTTCTCCTCGACGCGCTTGTCGATCCGCCACTGTCCGTCTACGCGGACGAACGTGTCCAGGTACCAGAGTCCGCACAGCATCATCGTCGGCGGCCCGTCGCCGCCGGACACCAGCATCGGGTTGTGGCACATCGTCCGTCCTGTGGCAGTGTCACCGTCGACTTCGATGGACGAGTTGCTGATCAGATGTTGAAAGGCCGGGAAGTTCGGGAGCACGGACGCGAGGAATTCCTTCGTCGTCGCCAGATCGCCCACCGAGCCGCCCATGGCCGAGTAGTCGATTTGTGCGTCGGGGGTGAACACCCTGTCCAGCAGGTCCCACTGCCGAGTGTCGACCGCGTGCGAATACCGCACCATCAGGTCTTCGATCTCGAGTCGATCCGAAATCTCCTGCAACGACAGCATGCCTGCCTCCGATTGACGTCGATACCCGGTAGATGCCACCAGGATTCGGCGTGCGAGGCAAGGGCCGTGCGGTTATGGCCGGTGCGGCAGGATGTTCAGTACCAGCGTGAGCCCCGCCACAATGCTCACGCACGCCACCAGGGTGGTGAACGCGGATTGGGTGATCGTCGCGATGCCGATCGAAAAGGCAAGGCACGTGGCTGAAGCGAGCGCGCCGGTTCCCGGTTCCACACCGGCGATCCGGGTTGGTCGGTGATCCGTCATAGCTATGTGATACCCAGAGCGTGCCGTTACGAAACCGTGATGACGGCCCAACTATGACGGATCGGCGTAAAGTACGTACGTACGGTTTGGTAAACGTCTCGGGAGCGGCCGATGTGGGATCCCCAGCAGTACCTCGCGTTCGACGACCACCGGTCCCGGCCCTTCTTCGACCTGATGACCCGGGTTACGGCGGCCGGTCCCCAGGTGGTGGTGGATCTGGGCTGCGGTCCCGGGCATCTCACGGCCGCCCTGGCGCGGCGCTGGCCCGAGGCAACCGTGCGAGCACTCGACTCGTCGCCGGAGATGGTCGCGGCGGCGCGTGAGCGCGGCGTCGATGCGACGCTCGGGGCGGTGCAAGAGTGGGAGCCGGGCCCCGCGACCGATGTCGTCGTGTGCAACGCCGTCCTGCACTGGGTACCCGAGCATCCTCGCCTGATGGCGCAGTGGATGCGCAGGCTCCGCACCGGCGCGTTCCTGGCCGTTCAGGTGCCCGGCAACTTCGACGCCGCCTCCCACCGGGCGATCCGTGTGGTGGCCGCTCGCGACGAGTGGCGTGACAGTCTCGGCCGGGCGGGCATCCTCGAACCGCGGGCGGTGCTCGATCCCGCCGGATACGCCGACCTGCTCGCCTCCGCGGGCGCGGATGTCGACGCCTGGGAGACGACCTATCTACAGCGCCTGACCGGTGACGATCCGGTGCTCGAATGGCTCACCGGCACGGCGCTGCGACCCGTGCGCGGCGCGCTCGACGACGCGCGGTGGCGAGAGTTCACCGCGCAACTCGCTCCGCTATTGCGCAACGCCTACCCGCGGCGCGCCGACGGCACGACGTGGCTGCCATTCCGGCGAGTATTCGTCGTTGCCCAGAAGCGGTAGCCCACGCGTCGGCGGATACGGACGAGGACCGGACAATCAGATGTCCGCGCCCGGCGTGCGATCCGATCGGCTTGTTCGATCACCGCCCGCGCGGCCACCGGATCGAGATCACCGGCTGCCGTGCCGTCACCGTCGTCGCTCACGGTGACGCACTACCCGCCGATGGGGACCTGACACGGCTTCTGGTGAGAAACGATGCCGCCGCGGATGTCCTCGCCCCCGCGAGAGGGTTGACGTGAGCCAGGCGGATCGCGATACTTCGAAAGTCATATCGATTGCGTATAACTCGTCCTGCGGAAACGCGATGGAGACAGATCAATGATGATCCATACGGCAGTCGAAGCATTTCTGTTGGCTCAGGTGGAGAACCCGGTCCCCGAAGCTCCCCCGAGCTCGGAAAAAATCCTCCAGCTGTTCCGGTATTTCACGTGGTTCGTGATTCTCTCGGGCGTCACCGGAATCGCCTACGCCGGCGGAAGATTCGCCTGGGAGAAGTGGAACGGCGGTCCGCTCGCGTCGGCGAAAATGGTCGCAGGCGGCATGCTCGGCGGCGTCATCGCCACCAGCGCGGGGACGATCATGAACGCGCTGATCGGCTGAGGCGGTCGACCGGTACGTTCCCGGCCGGCCTAGCGGTCAGTCGGCAACCTCCAGTTCGACCAATTGTCCTGGCGTGAAGGATTTCTCGCGCCGGTTGGTCTCCACGCCGAAGACCGCGACCACGGAATGGCCGCCCGGCTGAACCGCTCCCGCTTGGGTGAGGGTGCCGTATCCGACGACGGACTCGCCGATATGATCGGCGAGTTCCGCCGCGGGAATTCGAATTGTCCTGCTCACGGGGCACCTCTATCGAGTCGACGTGTCACTGGCTGCTGTGTCACTGTTCGCAGGAATCGATCCTAATCCGAGAAAACAGGCGCAGAACCCCCCCGGTTGCCGCCGAAGCGCATCGCACCGACTGTCCGGGCGCAAACTCCGTCGTCAGGCGGAATTCCGTGCGCCATAACGATTTACCCTCGCGGCCTTGACCGGTTTGTTACCAGCGCGAGGGCGTCGGCGACCTTGGCCTGGAAGTGCGGGCAGTCGCGGAAGTCCTCGGCGGCGCAATCGAGAGCGTGCGAAATGGACTCCAGCGCCGCGGTGGCCTGAGCGATGCGGCGGACGAGCCGATCGCGGTGCGCCCGAAGCAGATCGCGGCGAGCGGCCCGGTCGGAGGCCTCGGCGAACAATGCGGCGAGTTCCTCCAGCGACAGACCCACTTGCTTGCCGAGCAGGATCATCGCCACGGTCTCCGCGTCGTCATCGTGATATCGACGCCGGCCCGCCGTGTCCCGCCGCGGCGCGAGCAATCCGACTTCCTCCCAGTGCCGCAGCACATGGGTGGCCAGGGCGAAGCGCGCCGCGAGCTCACCGATCGACATGTCGCCGCCCGCCATACCCGCACTCTAGGCGGCGCGGGCGGTGAGCCGCAGGTACATCCCGATCGGATGCCACCGCGGACGTACCGGCTCTCGCCGTACCGTCACAGCCTCGAACGAATGGCGCAACGCGCGCTGCGCGGCTGCCGAGCGCGTGAACCGGAAGTCGTAGATCGCCACGGTGCCGCCGGGGCGCGATACGCGTGCCAGCTCGGCGATCGCGCGATCGATTTCCGGCCACTCGTGCATGCTCAGGCTCGAGACGACCAGGTCGAAGCTGTCGTCGGGGTAGGGCAGCGCCGCGACGTCGCCGACCGAGAGTTCCGCCGGGCTGCCGGACAGCGCCGCATCGGCGAGGTCGATCATGTGGGACGACAGGTCCACGCCGTGCAGACGCAGGTCCGGCCGCCGTGAATACAGCAGCGCCAGCATTTTCCCCGGCCCGGTCCCGACGTCGAGCACCCCCGCGCCCGGGTGCGCCGCCGCGTCGATGTCGGCGGCGATCCTGCGGTACAGGCCCCCGAGCAGGCGCGTAGCCCGCTGGTCGTAGTCTCGGCTCTGCTTTTCTCCGAAGGTTGTCACGTTTCCCTCTCCTCGTAGTGCGTTCAGCTTGCGAGTTGAGGTCGACCTGAAGTCAAGAAGAGCGAACCTTCGTTCTGTGCGCGCGGGTCACGGCTGTGCCGCGTACTTCCGCTCGAGCCATTGCTCGAAAGTCGGCCCGGCGAGGATCGCACCCGGCCCGGGCAAGAGCGCGCCACCGGCCTGCAATTCGTGATCCGGGTCGCCGGTGTCGACGATCTCTTCCACCCGGGCCGGCTCGCCCCTTCGAGCGGCCACCTCGGCTACCGCCGCGGCAAGGCCCAACTCGTCCGGCCCGGCGATCTCGACCTGCTCGGGCGCAGTCTCCGCGACGGCGAGCTGTGCCAAATGCTCGGCGACAGTTCGCGCGGCGACGAGCTGAGCCCGGTACTTCGGGACATAAGCGGTGTCGCCGCGGGTGGTCCAGTCGAGCATCATCTCGGTGAATTCGTGGAACTGGGCCGCGCGCAGGATCCGCACGGGCACCGGACCTTCGCGGTAGGCGTTCTCCTGGGCCAGCTTCCCGGCGTAGTGCCCCGCGGTGAAAGGGTCGATGCCGATGATGGAGACCACCGCGATCCGGCGCACTCCGGCGGCGGCCGCCGCACGTTGCACGTTCCGCGCGATGGTGCGGAAGAAGTCGGTCACCGCATGGGTCTCGGTGGTCGTGGCGTTCACCGCGTCGACCACGACATCCACTCCGGCCAACGCCCCCGCCAAACCGTCTGCGGTGTAGACGTCTACGCCGGTCGACCGGCTGATCCGCACCACCTCATGACCCTGGTTCGCCAAGACGTCGATCACGTCCCGGCCGAGCCGCCCGCTTGCACCGATGACCGCTATCCGCATCGCCTACTCCTTCGTCTCAGTGGTTCATCGAGTGGACGAAGCGGCGAGGCGGAGTGTGACACAAGGGGGCATGCGTCACAGCGCCGCCGCGACGGTCGATCCACGTGCGGCGGCGACTACTGTGCTGCACCTCCCTCCGTCAGTTCGCGCGAGACCCGGCGGAATGCCTCGGACCCCGCCGGAGTGCGACCCGCCTCGGTTCGGCGCGGCCGCACACCAGGTGCTATCAGATGCACCAAACGGCGCTGCCGAGCGGAATGCAGAGCACGACGGAGCCCCAAACCGGCGTCGCCAGATCCGACGGCGTCGTTTCGGCGGAAGCAGCCGGAGCCGCCAGGACACCCACGGAGACCGCCATTGCGGTAGCGGCGAGAACTTTCGTGATTCTGGTGGACATTACGCATCCTTTGACTTGAGTGAAACTTATCTCTGACTCACGGATTTCATGCTTCACCTTAAGGGCGGTGAACGCCAGGCAAAGAAATGTCAAGGTCCCCGGCGTTGCGTAACAGGAAGATCACTTCTGGTGCCTATTTCGGGGTAGCGGACCCGAACGCGGGTGCAAAACATACCGAAAGATTCCTGCGCCCCCACCTCACGCCCTAATTGGGTACTCCGGTGCGTATTCGCCAATCTTTGCTCAATGGAGACCGGCGTTGCCAGGTGGTGGCGGTGGGTGACCGTCCGAGGCCGGTGCCGCCGCCGCGGCGGCACCGCATGACCGGCTTGTCGATGAAGGGGCGACGCACGATAACGGAGATCGTTACCCGGCCGATGCGCGCCGTGCACCCCTGTCCTACTGTTTCGGCCTCGACTCGGCCCAGTTCGATGCCGTCGACACCAGAAGCCGGACTCCGGTCGCTGTGTCGACGGCCTCGGCAGTGCGGCACTTCCCACCGGCGGTGAGCCGTGCCCGAATTGGGCGGTTGCGCGACCCTAAACTGAGGCAATGGTGCAGCCAACGCCCTGGCAGTCGAATGAAACTCGAGACGGCCGCCCCGCCAAGCAGAACTGGGTGGAGAAGGGTGCCGTGCCGGCGAAGGCAATTTCGGTCGCGCTGCGCGGGTACTGGGGCTATGTGTGGGCCGCGGTCGGAAGCCTTGTGACGCTCATATTGTTGTTCCAGCCATGGATGACCGCGCGCGGTGCGGACGGCAGCGTCAGCACCAACGCGTTCGGCCGGATGCAGATCACCACCCGGTTCATGAACGTCTGGTCGCGCTCGGGTCCGCGTCCCGCGCAGATCACCGGGTTCTGGGCCTTGCTCGCCTGCGCCGCCATCGTGATCACGATCTTGGTGATCGTGATCAACCTGCGCCTGCGCATCGCCGCCCTCAGTCGGCTGGCGACGCTGTCCTCGCTGGTCGCCGCACTGTTCGTGCTGTTCACCGTGCTCTACATCAACAGCAAGGGCGGTGACATGAAGGCGATGGTCGGACGCCGTACGGATCTCGGGGGACAGATCGGATCTCTCATGAGCTGGGCGTTCGGCAACGGCAGACTGGTCGTGCCGGGTATCGGTCAGGTCGCGTACTCGTCCGCGGGTCTCACGCCGTGGGCGCTGCTCGCCGGCGCGACATCGCTCGGCTCGGCCGTCGCCGCCGTCGCCCAGTGGATCCGCAACCGATCCGGCGGCCTGTTCAGTCTGCCGTGGCACGTGCAGGTCGTTTCGTCGAAGCGGCCGGCCGAACCCGAAGACGCGGACTGACCGTCGGCTGTCGGGCGCGGCATGTGGGGCGGGAGAGACTCGCCCGAATGGACCAACCACCTCGGTCGCACATTCCGTTGCCACCGTCGCGCCCGTCGTGCAAGCGGTCCGCGATCGCCTCTTGCGCACGACCGGCCACTGGGGTACCCCGGATACCAGGAGGTGTTCGATGCCGTCCGCACACCGGTCCCCGACGTGGACAGAAGAAGTCATCGTGCCGTCGGAGTACACCCGGCCGGCCGGGGTACTGGCCGTGCCACCGGACAGCACCGCCCTGATCGCCTTCGCGCATGGCAGCGGCAGCGGCAGGCGCAGTCCGCGAAACCGGTTCGTTGCCGAGGTCCTGAACCGGGCGGGTTTCGCGACGATGCTGGTCGACTTGCTGACTGCCGAGGAAGAGGGCGACCGCGCACACGTCTTCGACATCCCGCTGCTCGCTCATCGCCTGGTCGAGGTGACCCGCTGGTTACGGACGCGGCCGGACGTCGGCGGCCTGCCGACCGGATATTTCGGGGCGAGCACCGGCGCGGGCGCCGCGCTGTGGGCGGCGACCGAACCGGGCGCCGAGATCGCGGCGGTCGTCTCCCGGGGCGGGCGACCGGACCTCGCGGGTCCGCGCCTGGGTTCGGTCCGCGCCCCCACGCTGCTCATCGTGGGCGGTGACGACAAGTGGGTGCTGGGGGTCAACCGGGAGGCCCAGATGCGAATGCCATGTCCGAGCGAATTGGACATCGTCCCGGGCGCTACACATCTGTTCGAGGAACCCGGGGCGCTCGCACAAGTCGCCGACCTGGCGGTGCAGTGGTTCCAGCGCCATCTCACCGTCGTGCTGCGCTGAACACCACCGGAAGATCACCGGATCGGGGTGCCACGCGAGTGCCGAAGCTGCGGCTGATGTCCTCGATCTTCTCGCACAGCCAGCGGGTCTCGCTGCGCGGAGCCCATTCCAGGCGCATGTGCCGTACCCGCAGTGGAATCAGCCGGACCTCCGGCGAGCCGGGATCCAGTGATGCCAGATACAGCGGATGCAGGTCGGCGTGGTAGCGCTCGTGGCCGCGAATGCCTTCGTAGTCGTCGATGACGTCGCCGCATCCGTACAGGATCGGTTTGCCGCGGTAGATCTCGATCGGACGCGGATGATGGGCGGAATGTCCGTGCACCAAGTCGACTCCAGCGTCGATCAATCGATGCGCGAACTGTATTTCGGTTCGCGTGACTTCGTAACCCCAGTTCGGTCCCCAGTGCACGGACACGATGCCGATATCGTTGTCACGCTTGTGCGCCGCCACCTCGGCCGCGACATCCTCGGCCGCCGCGGCGCCGGGGGAGTAGCCCACTCGCCACAGCCCCGGCCGGTCACTGCGGGCCGACCAGGATTCCGGGACTCCGCTCGAACCGGCGGCGACCGAGACGATCACCACGCGGCGGCCATCGGTGAGTTCCACCGTGGCGGGGGCACGGGCGGCCGTTAGGTCCGCCCCGGCGCCGGCACGGTCGATATTCGCTGCGTCGAGCGTCACGAGGGTCTCGGCCATTCCGGGAATTCCGAAATCGAGGACGTGATTGTTGGCCAGCGCGCAGACCACCGGTGCGATCGCGGTCAACGCGGGGACGTTGTCCGGATGCATCCGGTAGTGGATGCCCTTGGCGGGCGCGAACGCGCCGTCGGCGGTGATCGAGGTCTCCAGATTCAGCAACCGCACCTCGGGGGCGATCTGGTCGAGGAACGGCAGGACATCACCCCACAATTGCCCGTAGCCGATCGGATGGGTGAACTCGCCGTACGCGCGTTCGGCCAACTCGACGTAGGTTCGTGCGTCGTCGACGTACCGTTCGCGCAGCGTCGGGTTGCCGGGATGGGGCAAGATCTGGTCCACCCCTCGACCCAGCATGACGTCGCCGCCCAGCAACACCGTCGGCATACGACCATTATCGATCATCGCGGTGGCGATGTGAACGCGCGCTGGTCGGGTTCTACGGTCCGGTTCCGGCTGCCGAAGGGCGCCGTGTCCCCTTGTAGACGAACTCCTGCCGCTTGCGGCGGAATTCGTTCCGGTCGAGGAAGATGTCCTGCGCCATCCGCCGCAGCTCGGCGGCCTCGACGGAATTCAAGTCGATCGAGCGAGTCCGCTTCGCGGCCATGATCGCCGCCCACCTGGCCGGGTGGGCGCATTCCCCGGCGAGCTCCGCCACCCATTCGCCGAATCGTCCGCTGGGTGCCACCGCATCGATCATGCCGAGCTCGACGGCGCAGGCCGCGTCCAGGGCCTGACACTCGTTCAGCAGCCGATGAGCGGATGCGCTGCCGACCCGTCGCGGCAAGGTGTAGGTGTGGAATTCCGAACCCGACAATCCGATCGTCCGGTAGTGGGGGTTGAACACCGCTCTTTCGGTAGCGACGACCAGATCGGCGCTCGAGGCCAGCATGACACCGCCCGCTCCGGCATTTCCGGACACCGCGGCCACCGTGACCTGGGTCGGACAAGTCAGCATCGCCCGGCAGAGGTTGTTGATGGCCAGCAGGTTCCGCCAGGTCTCGCCCTCGGGATCGGCGGACCATTCCACCGAGTTCAGGTCGATGCCGTTGCTGAAGTACGGGCCGGTGTTCGCGAGCACGAGCACCTTCGTGTCCTGCGCCGCCGCGTCGGTGAACGCCGCGAGCAGCCGGTCGCAGCGGGCGGTGTCCATCGCGCCGTTGTAGAAGTCGATGTCGAGGAATCCGATATCGCCCTCGCGCCGGTATCGGATCTCCCGAGCTGCACCGGACTGCTCGAACGGTATCGCCTGGACCGGAAAGCCGGACGCGGCAAGTACCTGAACGGCTGGTCCTTTACACGACGGCCGGCCACCGGAGCGGGGCCGGAGGCGGCCGATCCAGATGCCCGCGTCGCCGCAGGCGACTTCGATGGCGTGGTCACGGCGGCCGATCACGGTGCCCGGCGGCGCCTGGGGATCGCCCTGTCCCAGGAATGCGTCGTAGACGAGCATCGGTGCGTCGCCGATGGTCGCGGGTGCCCCGGGTGCGCCGTCGCCTGCGTGGATGCGGCTCAGGATCATGACCGCGTCGTCGCTCCAGCAGATCGCGCGGTCGTGACGACGCATCGGCGGCCGGGTCCGCGCATGCGCGATGGGTCGCGGCGCCTCGGACTGCGGAATGGGGGAGCAGGCCGGGTCGGCGGCCTTGTCGAGCGCTTCGAGCAGGCACTCGATCGCGGCGTCCGCGACCACGGTGTTGTAGACGGCGGACTTGCGTTCGGCCGGCAATGGGAATATTCGCGTGGACCAGATGGGCCCGGCGTCCATTTCCTCGACGGCGGTCAGCGCCGTGACGCCCCAGAAGGGTTCGCGTTCACTGATCGCCCAATCCAGGGAATGGGGGCCGCGATCGCCCACCGGTCCGGGATGAACGATGACGCACGTCCACTTCGAATGGACGTCAGTGGGTATTCTCGTCGTCAGATAGGGGCAGACGACGATATCGAAGCAGTTCGATTCCACCGCCGCGCGGATATCCGTTGCGCAGTGCACGATTTCGGTCCGGGCGAGGCGTCCGGACCGGCGAATCGCGAGCGCGGCTCGTTGCGTCAGCCCATTGTTCGCACTGGCGAGAATCAGCACTGTTTGTGTCATACCGGGTCTTTCGCCGACCGCGTAGCCGGGCGGATCACCTGCTGGACATCGAAAGCAGCTGTTGCGGGTCCTCGGCGTAGACGGTGGCGATGATGTTCGCTCGCGCGGCGAGATCCCGGGCCAGGTCACGGATATCGTCCGAGGCATCCGGGTCGGCGTCGATCCCGGCCAGCAGATCGCGGGTGTGGATCGCCGTTGCCTGTGCGCAGCGCCGCAGGCGGGCTTTCGCGACGGTATCCAGCGCGACGGGACTGAGGTAGCGCTGAATGTGCTCGCCACGATCGGTGATCTTCGCGACGACCGGTTCGGTCGCCGCGTCGGTGAGCCATCGTTCCGCGTCGGCGGTGATCTCGAAGACGAGATCGTGGTCTCGAATGTCGGTGGGATTCGCGGAAGTGGTCAGCAGGGCCATGCTCGCTCGCCCGATCGCGAGGAACCCGCTCATCGCGTGCGCGAGTAGGACATGCGGGTTTGCGGTGGGCAACTGATGTAGACGTTGCCCGACGACGGTGACCCAGCAGGCGAGGTGTTCGGCTCCGGTGTCGATCGACGTCGCAGTCGGCATAGCGCGACAATACGCCGTTACCCCGGTGAGACATACGAAGAAACGCTGAAAGTTCGCCAGATGTCGTGAAGTGCATCGAAGAACGGATCTCGGCCGACACTCGGGTCGGCTTGTCGCGCTGCGGAACCAGCGTCTCGTTCGTCCCGTTCGCGCTGCTGCCGGACAGCGGGCCCAGCGGGTTCCGGGGGGTGAAAGGTGTGTACCGGAGCGAGTCGCCGCTCTCGCCGCATCGCGGCGGTGCACCGTAGCGAGAGTTAACTGCGATTGTGCCCCAACGCTCGTTTGCTGAAAGAGTCAGTCGCTGTTCGGGAATCGACTCTTGCACGTGCATTCGGAAACGGGTTCGTCTGTCCTCCGCGGCACTTCGACGAACGACCGGGGGATCGAGCCGGGACGGGCCGGCCGAGAACTCGGATGCGGCGAGAAGTCCGGCCTGCGTCGCGACAGCGATTCGGCGGCGCTCAGGAGTCCAGGCGGTCCTGATAGACGTTCGCGAGCTCGCGCAGAGCGGTGGCCCCGTCGCCGGCGAAACTCGAACCGTGCATGATCGCCAACGTGGTCGGCGCCAACTCGGCCAGCCGATTCAGGGCGGCGGGCACGGCGGGCCCCAGCGACGTGGGATGAAAGACATCCTCCGCGACTCCGGCCTGCTCCACCAGGTCCGATGAGGTCAGCGCTGGTCCTTTGCCCAGCTGGGTCATCAGGTCGCCGCACAACAGCACACCGGTGGTCTCCTCGTAGAGCACCCGCGCTTCCCAGTTGTGCGGTGCGTGCGGGGTGTCCAGATGCCGCACGCGACGGCCACCGAGATCCATCACCTCGCCGTCGGTCAACCGGCGGGGTAGCCGGTCGGCCAGATCGTCGAGCGAGACGAGGCATCCGACCAGGCCGTGGGCGACCTGAGCCTGTGGCGCGGCAGCGAGGAAGAGGTTCATCGCGCCGCACTCGTCGGCTTCCACATGGCCGAAGGTGATCCAGCGCAACCGCTCCACCGGCATGATCCGCGTGATCGCCGCTGACACGACCGGGAACAGCGCGCGCATGCCGCAGTGGAACAGCAACGGCTCCTCGGCGTCGAGCAGGAATTGGTTGACCGTGAAGCCGGTGGGCCCCACCTCCGGAATGAAGGTGGAGATGCGGTAGATCTTCTCAGCTATCTCGTCGGTGTGGGTTTCCATGAGAAGTCCCTACTCGAAGCCGTTCTTCCCATTGTCGTGGATCGCCTGCTCCCATGCAGCAAATTCTCGGTTCTCCGAGAGCAACCGGTCGGCAGCCGTGATCTCGGCACAGGTCCGGTCGTCGCGCGTAGCCGGACCGGCGGCCGTGCCAGTGAAGCCCTCGATCGTGCGACGCGCGCCCCGCTATGGCGCTGTGGAAGCCATCTGCTAGCTGATTCCCGCTTCGGCGGCCGGATACAGGGGGAGGGTGGGAGCGCGAACGATCCGTTAGGCACTTCAGCGCATTTCCCGCTATCCGGGACTCATCCTATGTTTTTAAAGAGGATAGTAGTACTCTAAATCATCTACCTGCAGTTTCACTATGTGAGGTTCGAGCTAGTCTGATCGAGGCTTCGAATCTATCCAGCGAGGGAGTGTCGCGTGCTGGAAATCGACCACTTCAGCCACGGGTGGCTCACGCCCATCTTCGCCTATGTCATGTCGTTCACCGGTTCATTGCTGGGGCTGCGATGCATGGCCAGGTCGCGCAACGGTTCCGCCCGCGACGGCTGGTTGCTGGCCGCGGCGGTCGCGATCGGCGGCACCGGAATCTGGGTCATGCACTTCATCGCGATGCTCGGTTTCGCCATCGACGGGGCGTCGATCCGCTACGACGTCCCGATCACCCTGATCAGCGCGTTGATCGCGATCGGCGTGGTCTGGATCGGACTGCGCATCGCTCACCAGCGAACATTGGGGCCGCTGGCGCTGTTCTCGGGCGGTGCGGTCACCGGTCTGGGCGTCGGCGCGATGCACTACGCGGGCATGTACGCGATGAAATCCGACGCGACGATCGGCTACGACGGACGCATCGTCGCGGTGTCCATGGTGATCGCGGTAGTCGCGGCGACCGCCGCCTTGTGGTTCACCCTGCACGTGCGCGGCACGATCGCCACCATCGGCGCGGCGCTGGTGATGGGTGTCGCGGTGTCCGGCATGCACTACACGGGCATGTTCGCGATGCATGTGCACGAAACCCAGCACATGCATCCACCCGCCGGCGTCGGCGCGACGCAGTTGCTCACCCCGCTGATCGTGAGCATCAGCCTGGTGACCGTCCTGCTACTGCTCCACTTGGGCGTCACCGAGGTCGACGACGAGAACACCTACGTCCCGCAGGGCAGGCACGCCGCCAGTTACTGGCCGACTCGCGACTGAGCGGACCGTGCGGTGTCCCGCCGACGGTCCGGACGGTGTTCGGGTGACGCGGTAGCCACCGCCACGAGCGAACCCGTGGCGGTACGGGTGCGGCCGAGTTTTCGCTGCCGGATGCCGGGTAAGCGCGCCAAGAGCCGGTTCTGGAGATGGCCGGCCGCTCCCAGCCGAAGCAGGAGGTGGCGATGCGCATCGGGTACAAGCTGGCGGCCGAGGCATTCGGTCCGAACGAACTGGTCCGCCAAGCCGTTCGGGCGGAAGCGGCCGGGTTCGACTTCGTCGAGATCAGCGATCATTTCCATCCCTGGCTGGACAACCAGGGGCATTCGCCGTTCGCCTGGACCGTGCTCGGAGCCATTGCGGCGAAGACCGAGCGGATCGAACTCGCGACCGGCGTGACCTGCCCCATCCTGCGGTATCACCCCGCGATCATCGCCCAGGCGGCAGCCACTCTGGCGATCTTGTCCGACAACCGTTTCACCCTCGGAGTCGGTTCTGGCGAACGTCTCAACGAACATGTGGTCGGCCGTGAGTTCCCGCCCGTGCGGATCCGCCACCGGATGCTTCGCGAAGCCCTCGAGATCATCCGATTGCTCTGGAGCGGCGGCTACCAGTCCTACGACGGGGAGTTCCTGACCGTCTCCGACGCTCGCGTCTTCGACCTGCCCGAAACGCTTCCACCGATCGCCGTCGCCGGTGGCGGGCCGGAGGCGGCCCGGATCGCCGCCGAGCTCGGTGACGGCTTGTTCGCCACCGAACCGAAGTCCGAGCTGGTCGAGAGCTATCGCGCGGCGGGCGGCACCGGGCCCCGATACGCGGAGGTCGGCATGGCGTGGGCTCCCGACGAGGAGACGGCCGCGAAGGCGGTGCTGGATACGACGCGCTGGGCTGTCACCGGATGGAAGGTGATGAGCGAGTTGCCCAACCCGGTCAATTTCGCCGCCGCGACGACCACCGTCCGCTTGGCGGACATCCTCGACAACTTCGCCTGCGGTCCGGACCCGGCCCGCTATCTCGAGGCCGCGAAGCAGTACACCGATGCGGGCTTCGACCACCTCGTGATGCAGAACGCGGGCCCCGACCCGGACGGTTTCCTGGACTTCTACCGGCGTGAACTCGACGAGCCCCTCCGCGCCTCGACGCCGAGCGGCTGAGCGCGAAAGGGTCACGCCGCTCCCGGTGCCCTCTCCGGCCGAGGTGGTAGCCCGGGCGTGGCCGGAAGCGGCGGCCATCGTCAGTCGTGCTGCACTGCGGTTCGGTCGAACGAGACTGCGGGCTTCGGCGCTTATCCGGGCGTGGGTGGTTCCCGGGAGACGCGCCTGCCGGTCGGATCGTCAGCGCGCGGCGAGCAGTTTCCGAGCGATCCGGTGAGCTGTTCGCGCTCTTGGTGTTCCAGCACGGCGAACGTACGAGAAGGTCATGCAGGCGGCGTTCATTCCGCTCGCGTTCACCATCGGCACCGGCTTCCAGCCCGCGCAACGTATCGACCGAGCGCGGGTTCTGCACTGAAACAAGTGGTGACCACCGCTGGAACGGTCACGCTCCAGGAGCGGTCGTCGGGCGGATCATGGTGAACAGGCGCAGGCAGCGTTCGGTCATGTCCTCGGGTGAGTGGGCGGGATGATCACTCCACCAGGAGATCGTGCTGGACACGATGCTGAACCACAGCGTGAGCAGCAGCGAGTGATCGTCGCCGTCACGGCTGCCCGCATCGGCCAGGATCTGGGAGACACCCGCCGAGCCCATGCCGTTCAAGGCGTCCTGGTACCGCCGGGCCACCGAGTAGGCCGCACTCGGTCGTGGCAGTGTGGCGTCGTAGATGATCTTCCAGTTCTGCGTGCGCCCGTCCAGTGCGTGGAAGATGCCGGTCAGTGTCGCGAGCGCCCGGTCGTGCGCCCCCTGTGCGGATTGAGCGGCCGCGACCGCCTCGACCAGACTCTTCCCGGCGCGGTGCACGCAGGCCGCGTGCAGGCCGTCGCGGGAGCCGAAGTAGGCGTACACGAGCGGCTTGGAAACGCCTGCGGCCGAGGCGATCTCGGCGATGGAGGCCGTGGCGTAGCCGTGCTCACCGAACTCGGTGGTGGCGACGTCGAGGATCTGATCTTCCCGCTGCCCGCGCGGCACCCCCTTGGTGCCCGGCCTGCTCATGGGAGCTCCGGCGCGGGCAGGCCAGCAGCCGGGTCGATCAGCACGCCGGGATTGAGTATCCCGGCGGGATCGAGTGCCGACTTGGCCGCCCGTAGTGCCGTGGCGAAAGGTTCGGGTCGCTGGCGGTCGTACCAGGGGCGGTGGTCGCGGCCGACAGCATGGTGGTGGGTGATGGTCGCACCGCCGGCGTGGAGTGCCTCCGAGACGGCGGTCTTGATCTCGTCCCACTGCTCGACGGTCCGGCCCCAGCGGCCCGCGGCGTAGATGCCGAAGTAGGGCGCGGGCCCGTCCGGGTAGACGTGGGTGAACCGGCAGGTCACCACACCGGTCACCCCGGCGGATCGGAACGCGGCCGTGGTCGCGTCCTGCACCGCCGCGCGCAGGGCCTCGAAACGATCCCAGGTACAGGCTGTTTCGAAGGTCTCGACGATCATGGACTGGGCCGCGAGCGCGTCGCGCTGATACGGCATGCGGAGGAACGACGAGCGCCACGTGTCGGCCGCGCCCGTGCGGGCCGGGTCTCGCGCCGAGTCGGTGGTTCGAATGCCGTCCGGGATGGCGCCGCCGTGCTCGCGGCAGATCTGCGCCGCCCGGCGCATCGGTTCGTCCACGGGGTGATCCGCGGACTCGAATCCGAGGATCAGCACTCCGCCGGCGGCGGTGGCACCCGCGTTGATGAACGCCTCCACCGGATCCAGCAGCCGGCAGTTCGCCGGGTACAGCGCGGACTGGGCGATGGCGCGCGTCGCGGCCACGGCCGCACCGTAGTCGTCGAAGACCACCGACGCTCCGGACCGCAGGTGCGGCCGATCCTGCAAGCGCATCCAGGCCTCGGTGATGACCCCGAGGACGCCCTCCGACCCGAGGAACATCCGATCCGGTGAGGGGCCAGCGCCCGACGCGGGCAGTCTGCGCGATTCGCTGATCCCGGCCGGTGTCACCACCCGCATCGATTCGACCATGTCATCGATGTGGGTGTAGACGGTCGCGTAGTGGCCGCCCGCCCGGGTGGCCAGCCAGCCGCCGAGCGTCGAGAACTCGAACGACTGCGGAAAGTGCCGGAGGGTCAAGCCGTCCGGTCGCAGTCCCGCTTCCAGGGCGGGGCCGAGGATGCCCGCTTGAATCCGCGCCGCCCGGCTGGTGCGGTCGACTTCCATGAGCCGGTCCAGGCGGCTGGTGTCCAGTGCCACGGCCCCGGCGTAGTCGTCGGCGCATCGGGGTTCGACACCACCCACCACCGACGTCCCGCCGCCGAACGGCACCACGGCGACGCCCGCGCTCGCGCACCAGTCCAGGATGTCGACCACGTCCTGCTCGGCTCGTGGCCGCAACACCTGATCGGGTACGTGGTCGACCCGGCCGAGCAGATTGCGCACCACATCGCGAAATGCCTGCCCGTTGCCGTGGGCGACGCGATCGGCGAGGTATTCGGAGGCCAGCGGGGCCAGGGCGGCGGGCACTCGGATGCGGGGCGCGGGTACATCCAGCGTCGTCAGGTCCGGCGCGTCGTGCACCGCGAGATCGGCGTCCGGGAGCAGGGCCGCTACGCGCTTCGTCAGCGCCGATCGTTCGGGGCCGGTGACCGCGTCTTCCCGATTGCCCCATCCCCACCATGACTTTGTCGCCAATTGGTATCCATTCGCAGAGTTGAATTGACCCGATAGTAAATTACCAGTGAGTCAATTGGCAGCTGCGGGGGCGGAAGGGTCGGGCGGACTCGGCTATGGGGCGAGCGTGTTGTTCCGTGTGACGATCAACGGGTCGGTGGGAGTGAAGGGCAAGTCGGGAAGTGCGTCGAGAGCGACGCCGAACGTCGCGGCGAGCACCTTGCGGGAGTAAGCGCTCATCGAGGCGCGGTAGCCGATGTCCGCGGGTGTGGGTTGGTCGAAGAAGATCAGCAGGTGGATCTCCGGGGCGTCGACGACCTCGATGTGATGCGGGTAGGCGCGGGGGACGAAGTACACCGAACCTTCGTGCACGGTGTAGGTGTCCAAGGCGCCGTCCGGATCCATGATCGTCATCCGTGCCGAGCCTCGGTGGACGTAGCCCATCTCGGCGGTCACGGGGTGCCAGTGCGGTTCGCGCATCCCGTCTTCGCGGACCCGTAGCGAGTACATCGATATGTCGTGCAGGGCAGGCCAGAACTGTGCGCGGGCGGTGCGCGCGGAACCGACCGGCGAGTCCACCGGCGCGGGCATCGCCTCGAGCGCGAAGTGGTGCGGGTCGCCGAAGTGGGCGGTGGGTGGAATGTCGGGGTCTCCGTCGCGTCGCACGACGAGCTTCGCGGTGGTGCAGCGCCGGATCCTCGCGAAGTCCTCGGCGGGCAGGTCGTAGGTATTGCCGAGCACCGAATCGGTCATCGCTCCCAGCGCGGCGCTGAAGCCGAAGTCCTCCGGCCGTTCGTGGCGGAAAGCCAGGATGAACTCCGCATCGCTGTCGCCGACGTTCTCCACGTGATGCAACGCGCCGGAATCGATGTGGAACATCTCGCCCGCGCGCACCAGGAACGAGGAGAATCGGCTGCCGTCGTCCAGAACCGAGACCAGCGCCCGCCCCGCGGTGCAATAGGTGAGTTCGGTGGCATTGGCGTGCCAGTGCGGTTCGCGGATGGCGCCCGGTGCGAGCGTCAGGCGTTTGATCGAGAGCCCGTTGAGGATCGGGAAGCTGTCGGCGGTGAGCCGGGTGAGAGAGCCGAGTTCGCTGCGGTAGATCTCTTCGCCCTCGTATAGGGAGGCGACATGAAGGGATGGACTTCGCACGGTTCCTCCTCGCTCACGGTCAAGGATCGTTCTGGTTCGATCATGCCGGTCTCGGCGCGAGAGGTCGCCGGAAAACTCGGGGTCGGGAGGGTCAACCGCGTTGGCGAGTAGTGATCTCAGTCACATCTATTACATACAGCAATGAATGTACTTCGCATCACACCATGTCGTAGCCCAAAGTGCGCCGGGGTACTCCTGTCACCTTTCCCAACCTGGGCGCGCCGATCCGCGCGGAGTTCGCTAAGGTCCGATCCGCACGCTCGGGTCATGGTTCACGCATTTGAGGCACCGCTTCTGGCTCCATAGCCAGAGCGGACAGTGATCGACCAGAGAGTGAACTCCCCGCCGTATGACCATGACACGCCGTTCCGCACGTCGCGCCCAGCATTCACGAGCACGCAATCTCCTGTTTCCCCAACTGCTTACGGCCGCGGTCGACACGGCTTTCGATTCGGTTGCCGTCCGGTACAATCCCACCGGTGATCCCGCGGATCAACGTGAGCTGAGCTACCGGGAGCTGGACGAGACGTCCTCGCGCTGGGCCCGCTATCTCATCGGACTCGGTGTGGGGCCGGCAGATTTCGTCGCCGTGGCCATCACCCGCTCGATCGAGTCGGTGCTGGCGGTCTGGGCGGTCGCGAAGACCGGTGCCGCCTACGTGCCCATCGATCCGTCGTATCCGCCGGAGCGAATCGCGCACATGATCGCGGATTCCGGCGCGCTCCTCGGCCTCACCACCTCGGCGCACCGGGCCGCACTCGCCGCGCCCGGGATGGAGTGGATCGAACTCGACTCCGTCGTCCACCGGCAGCGGGCCGCCGCCGAGCCCGGCCATTCGGTCTGCTATCTGGACCGATCGCGCGTCCTGACCGAACAGCACCTCGCCTACGTGATCTACACCTCCGGCTCGACGGGCAAGCCGAAAGGCGTCGCGGTCACCCACGCCGGTCTCGCGAATCTGGTCGAGCACGAAATCGCCGCCCGGGCGGTGACCCGGGAGTCGCGCGTCTCGCATCTGTGCACGCCGAGCTTCGATTTCTCGGTGATCGAGATGCTGCTCGCCTTTTCGGCGGGCGCGACTCTGGTCGTGGCGCCACCCGTGGTATTCGGCGGCGTCGAGCTGGCCGATCTGCTGCGGCGCGAGCGGGTCACGCACCTGTGCATCACGCCGGGAGCGCTGGAATCCATCGAACCGGCCGGACTCGACGATCTGCGCGCCATCCTGTGCGGCGGTGAGCGGGTAGGTCCCGAACTGGTTGCCCGGTGGGCGACCGGTGACCGGTCCTTCTACATCGTCTACGGCCCCACCGAGACCACTGTCTTCGCCACCGGCACCGAGGCGATCCCCGTGGGCGGCGCCACTCATATCGGCACTCCGGTACCGGCGCTGGGCGTCCATGTTCTCGATGCGCGGCTACGGATGGTGCCCACGGGCGTGATCGGGGAGCTGTACCTTTCCGGTCCCGCGCTGGCACAGGGGTACCTCGGGCGACCCGAGCTGACCGCGGGCAGGTTCGTCGCCAATCCGTTCGCTGCGGTACCCGGCGCCCGCATGTATCGCACCGGTGATCTGGTGCGGCGCACCTCGGCAGGACTCCTCGAACACCACGGCCGGGTGGACTTCCAGGTCAAGATCCGGGGGCTGCGGATCGAGCTCGGTGAGATCGACAACGCGCTGACCGCCCACCCCGACGTCGACTACGCCGCGACACTTGGCACGACACTGCCGTCCGGCGCGGCGGCGCTGGCGTCCTACGTGCTACCACGGGTGGGGTCCATCCCCGGCGGCAGCGGCCGGGTGGCGCTGGACACCACCGAACTCATCGAATTTCTCGCGAAAACCGTTCCGGCCTATATGCTTCCGGCCGCGATTACGGTTCTCGACGCACTGCCGCTGACGCCGGTCGGCAAGCTGGATCGCGCAGCGCTGCCCGAGCCCGTGCTCACCGCCCGGCAGTTCCGGGAGCCCGGCACGCCGACCGAGCGGGTGGTGGCCGAGGTCTTCGCGGCGCTGCTTCTGCCGCCGAGCGGCGCGAGCACCGGCCGCGTGGGCACCGGCGACGACTTCTTCGAGCTCGGCGGCAATTCGCTGATCGCGACGCAGGCGGCCGCACGGCTGGGCGCCGCGCTCGGCGTCCGGGTTCCGGTCGCGCTGCTGTTCGAGGCATCGGTGGTGGCGAGGCTGGCCGAACGTCTCGACGAACTGGGCCCGGCGTCTTGTTCCGTGCCGCGACCGATGGTTCGACCGCAGCGGGTGCCGCTGTCGTTCGCGCAGCGGCGGATGTGGTTCCTCAACCGGTTCGACCCGGCCGCAGCGAGCAACAACATCCCGCTGGCGGTGCGTTTGAGCGGGCAGCTGGACGTGGCGGCGCTGCGGGCCGCGATCCGGGACCTGGTGCGGCGGCACGAGGTGCTGCGGACCAGCTACCCCGAGCACGAGGGGATGGGCACCCAACGGGTGCACGCGATGTCGGATCCGGAAGCGGTGCCCGAGCTGCCGGTGCTCGACGTGGCGGAAACCGACATCCCCGAGCGTACGGTCGCCGCGGTGATCGAGGGCTTCGACGTCACGGCGGCGCCGCCGATCCGGCTGCGTCTGCTGCGCTCGCACGAGACCGAGCACGTGCTGGTGGGGGTGGTCCACCACATCGCCGCGGACGGCTCCTCCATGGGCCCGCTGACCGCCGACCTGATGACCGCGTACTCGGCCAGGGCCGCCGGCCGCGCTCCCACCTGGAAGCCGCTGCCCTTGCAATACGTGGACTACACGCTGTGGCAGCGCGAAATGCTCGGCGAGGAGACCGATCCGAACTCCCCGTTCGCCCGGCAGATCGGATTCTGGCGGCAGCGGCTGGCGGACCTGCCGGAAAGGCTGGACCTGCCCGCCGACCGCCCGCGCCCCGCGGTGTTCTCGGGTCGCGGCGCCACTCACGAATTCAAGATCGACACGACGGTGCATACCGCGCTGAACCGGCTGGCGCACCGACATGACGTGACGTTGTTCATGGTCGTGCACGCCGCGTACACCGTCCTGCTGGCCCGGCTGTCGAATACCCGCGACATCACCGTGGGCACGCCGGTGGCCGGCCGCGGCGAGGCCACGGTGGACGGCTTGATCGGCATGTTCGTCAACACCCTCGCGCTGCGCATCGAGATCGATCCGGGCCAGACCTTCGCCGAGCTGCTCGAGCGGGTGCGCGCCGGGGACCTCGAGGCGTTCGGGCACGCCGACGTGCCGTTCGAACGCCTTGTGGAGGTGCTGGACCCGGTGCGGTCGAGCGCGCATCACCCGTTGTTCCAGACGATGCTGACCTTCCAGAACATCGCGCCTGCGACGCTGGAACTGCCCGCGCTCATCGTCTCCGCGCTCGACTTCACGCTGCCGCTGGCGAAATTCGATCTCGAACTGACCATGGTTCCGCACGAGGACGAGCGGACGCCGCTGGGGATCTCGGCGGCGTTCACCTATTCCACCGAGCTGTTCGACGAGGCGACGGTGGCGGGGTTCGCCCGGCGGCTGTGCGGAATTCTCACGGCGGTCGCCGAGTCGGCGGATCACGTGGTCGGCGAGATCGAGTTGCTCGATGCCGCGGAGCGCACGGCGATCCTGGTCAAGTGGAACGACACCGGGCATCCGGTCCCAGCGGGTCTGGTGCTCGACGGGTACCGGCATGCGGTGCAACGGCATCCGGACGATGTCGCGGTCGCCTGCGTAGACCGGCAGCTGACCTATCGCGAGTTCGACGAGCGGGTCAACCGGCTCGCCCGGGTGCTCGTCGACCACGGTGTCGGCGCGGAAACGCTGGTGGGACTCGCGGTTCGGCGTTCGCTGGATCTGGTGGTCGGCATGTACGCGATTCTCACCGCCGGTGGCGCGTACGTTCCGCTGGACCCGGATCATCCCGCCGAGCGGATCGCGCACGTTCTCGACGTCGCCCGGCCCGTCTGCGTGCTCACCACCTCCGCCGACGCGGTGCCGATGCCCGGCCACGTCACCGTCCTGCATCTGGACGCCCTCGGAGCCGATCGGCGCTCGGGCGCTCCGCTCCGGGCCGAGGAACTGGCGCGCACAGTGCTGCCGGAGCACCCGGCGTATGTGATCTTCACGTCGGGCTCGACCGGACGTCCGAAAGGTGTGGCGGTCTCGCACGAGGCGATCGGCAACCAGATCGCGTGGATGCTCGACCAGTACCCCATGGGGCCGGGGGATGCGTACCTGCAGAAGACCGCGGCCACCTTCGACGTCTCGTTGTGGGGTTACCTGATGCCGCTGCGGTCGGGCGCGAAGCTGGTCGTCGCCGAACACGACGGGCACCGCGACGCGGCCTACCTCGCCGCGACCATCGCCGCGCACGGCGTCACCGTCACCGATTTCGTGCCGTCGATGCTGACGGCGTTCGCCGCGCACGCGCCGGCCGAAAGCCTCGGGACACTGCGGCATCTGTTCGTCATCGGCGAAGCCCTGCCGCCGGAGACCGTGCGCGCGGTCCGGTCGGTCACCGGTGCGCAGGTGCACAACCTGTACGGACCCACCGAGGCCGCGGTGTCGGTGACGTACCAGCCCGCGGGAACGGGCGGCGGGAAGACGGTGCCGATCGGCCGGCCGCAGTGGAACACCCAGGTCTACGTGCTCGATTCGCAGCTGCGGCCGGTGCCGGCCGGGGTACCGGGCGAGCTGTACCTAGCCGGGGATCAGCTCGCTCGTGGGTATGTGCGGCAGGCGGCACAGACCTCGGGCCGCTTCGTCGCGAACCCGTTCGGTCGCGGCACCAGGATGTACCGAACCGGCGACCTGGCCCTCTGGCGCGCACCCGGCGCGGACGAGCCCGAGCGATTGGAATACCTCGGGCGCACCGATTTCCAGGTGAAGCTCCGCGGACAGCGGATCGAACTCGGTGAGATCGAGACCGCGCTGCTCGCGCAGCCGTCGGTGAGCCAAGCGGTGGCGGCGGTGGTGGGTTCGGCGTCGGGGGAGCGGCTGGCGGCGTATGTGGTCCCGTGCCCCGGGCAGGTCGTCGACGACGCAGAACTCATGGCCGCGATCTCGGCGGTCCTGCCCGCGTACATGATGCCGTCCGCGCTGGTCGAGCTGCCCGCGCTGCCGCTGAACGCGAGCGGCAAACTCGATCGCAAGGCGTTGCCCGCGCCGGTGGTCGAGGTCAGGAAGTTCCGGGCCGCTCGTGATGCCGTCGAACAGGCCGTCGCTCAAGTGTTCGCCGACCTGCTCGGTGTCGAGCGCGTGGGCATCGACGACGATTTCTTCGCCCTCGGCGGCAATTCGCTGCTCGCGACCCGAGCCGTCGCGCGGGTCAACGAGGCGCTGCGATCGCAGGTCACCGTGCGTGACCTGTTCGAGGCGCCGCTGGTGTCAGCGCTTGCCGCGCGGGTGGTCGCCGGTGGGGCGGGCACCGCTCGTCCGCCTTTGGCGCGGTCGCGACGACCGGATCGCATCCCACTATCGCTCGCACAGCAACGAATGTGGTTGCTCAACCGCATCGAGCCGGACTCGCCCGCCTACCACCTGCCCTTCGCCGTCCGGCTGACCGGCGTCCTCGACCTGAGCGCACTGGACCACGCGGTTGCCGACGTGATCGAACGGCACGAGGTGCTGCGCACCCGCTACCCGGTCGACGCCGACGGGCAGCCGTACCAGGAAATCCTTCCCACAGGCGCGGTCCTGCCCGGCGGACTCGCGGTCGAGCACGGCGTCACCGATGTGACGGACAGGGTGAACGGGCTGATGTCCGCGGGCTTCGACGTGACCGCGGCCGCACCCGTTCGCCTGCGGCTGTTCAGCTCGGGCCTCGATCATCTGCTCGTCATCGTGACCCACCACATCTCGGCGGACGGGTCGTCGCTCGCGCCGCTGGCCCGCGACCTGGTGACCGCCTACGTGGCCCGGCTCGAGGGCGGCGCGCCGGACTGGCCGCCGCTGCCGGTCCAGTACGCCGATTTCGCGATCTGGCAGCGCGCCGCCATCGGACCCGAGGACGCCCAGGATTCCATTGCGGCGCGGCAACTGTCGTATTGGCGCGCTCAGCTGGCCGGGCTGACGGGGCCGCTGGAGCTGCCGACCGACCACCCCCGCCCATCGACTGCCTCGACCCGCGGCGCGTCGATCGGCCATACCATTCCGGCGGGGATCCACGAGCGGCTGACCCGGATCGCGCGCGACCACAACGCCACGCTGTTCATGGTGGTGCACGCGGCGCTCGCCACGCTGATCGGGCGCCTGTGCGGCGCCACGGACGTCGTGATCGGCACCCCGGTCGCCGGGCGCGGCGACCGCGCACTGGACGACCTGGTCGGGATGTTCGTCAACACGTTGGCGCTGCGTGTCGAGGTGGATCCCGCCGCGACCTTCCACGATCTCCTCGACCGGACCCGGGAAACGGCTCTCTCGGCGTTCGCCAACGGTGACGTGCCCTTCGAGCGCGTGATCGAAGAGGCCGCCCCTGCGCGCACCGGAGCACACAACCCGCTGTTCCCGGTGATGCTGTCGTTCCAGAACATCGAGCAGCCCACCCTCGAGTTGCCGGACCTGACGATCACCGCTGTCGACAACGGCGAGATCACGGCCAAATTCGATCTGCACGTCGTCGTCGAGCCGCGACGGCGCGATGACGGCCGGACCGAACTGGCCGTGACCTTCACCTACGCCACCGAACTCTTCGACGATTCGACCGTCCGCGCCTTCGCTCGCCGGTTCGAGCGCATCGTGTCCGCGGTCGCGGAAGATCCCGCGGCGCCGGTCTGGGACATCGATATCCTCGACGAGGACGAGAACTCCCCGGCGACAACGCAATCGTGCGAGGCGCCGGCGGCGACGCTGCCCGAGCTGATCGGTGCACAGGCTCGGCGCAGGCCGGAGGCGGTGGCTGTCCGATTCGGCGCCGCCACGCTGAGTTTCGGGGCGTTGCACAGACGCGCGAATCGCATCGCCCGCGCGCTGATCGCGGCCGGAGCGGGCCCGGAAACCGTTGTGGCCGTCGCGGTGCCGCGCACCGAAGACCTGCCGGTCGCGCTGCTCGGGGTGCTCTCGGCCGGTGCCGCGTACCTGCCCATCGACCTCACCTACCCGGCGCAGCGGTTGGCCTTCGTCCTCGCCGACGCGGCGCCGGTGTGCGTGCTGACCACGGATGCCGAGCGATCGGCCCTCCCGGATGCCGGAGTGCCCACCGTCTTGCTGGAGCAGACGGCGGAGTTCGCCGACGATCCGATCACCGACGCCGACCGGGTGGTGCCGCTGCTCGCGGACAACCTGGCCTACGTCATCTACACCTCGGGCTCGACGGGCGTGCCGAAGGGTGTCGGCGTGACACACCGCAATGCGGTGCGACTGTTCACCGAGGCGCAGCCGCTGTTCGCGTTCGGCGAGTGCGACGTCTGGACGCTGTTCCACTCCTTCGCCTTCGATTTCTCGGTGTGGGAGCTGTGGTGCGCGCTCGTCACCGGCGGCACCGTCGTCGTGGTCGACTACCCGACGTCGCGCTCACCGGAGCTGTTGCGCGAGTTGCTCGTTCGCGAGCGGGTGACGGTGTTGAACCAGACGCCGTCGGCGTTCTGCCAACTCGTCGAAGCCGACCGCGACGCCGTTCAGACGTCCGGGGAATTCGCGCTGCGGTACGTCATATTCGGTGGTGAGGCGCTGGATCTGCGGCACCTGCGCCGGTGGTCCGAGCGTCATCCGGGGGACACGCCGCGCTTGGTCAACATGTACGGCATCACCGAGACCACCGTGCACGTCTCCTTCCTCGAGGTCGGGGAGCACCTGATGGACAGTCCGATCAGCCTGATCGGCCGGGCGCTGCCGGGGCTGGACACCCACGTGCTGGACATCCGCCTGCGCCCGGCGCCGTTCGGTACTCCCGGTGAGATCTATGTCGCGGGCGCTCAGCTGTCCCGCGGCTACTCGGGACGGCCCGGACTCACCGCGACGCGATTCGTCGCGAATCCGTTCGGGCCGCCCGGATCCCGGATGTATCGCTCGGGTGACCTCGCGCGCTGGAGCCGGGTCGGCGACGCCGCCGGGCTCGCCTACGCCGGTCGCGGCGATCAGCAGGTGCAGTTGCGCGGCTTCCGGATCGAGCTGGGCGAGATCGAATCGGCGCTGCGGCGTTGTCCCGGCGTGTGTCAGGCCGTCGCGCTGGTCCGGACCGATCCCGCGCTCGGCGATCAGCTCGTGGGCTACGTGCTACCCGAGCCGGGCGCGCGGCCGGACCCGGCCGAATTGCGCGCCCAGGTAGCCGAATACCTGACCGGCTATATGGTGCCCGCCGCGATCGTCGTGATCGATGCCATTCCGCTGACCCCCAACGGCAAGCTCGACCGGCGGGCGCTCCCCGCACCCACATTCCGTACGCGGGAATTCCGCGCGGCCACCACTCCCGTCGAGGCGACCGTCGCCGCCGCTTTCGCCGCGGTGCTCGGCGCCGAGCGCTTCGGCATGGACGACAACTTCTTCGAACACGGCGGAAACTCCCTGCTCGCCGCGAAGCTGACGCTTCGGCTGTCGACCGCGCTCGGCACTCGGATTCCGGTGATGCGGGTGTTCACCGCACCCACGCCCGCGGAGCTGGTGGCCGATCTGGCTCGCCGCACGAGCGGCGCGGTGGAGACCGAAGCGGCCTTCGACATGCTGCTGCCGCTGCGCCCCGCGGGTTCGGCCGCGCCGCTGTTCTGCGTTCACCCCGTCTCGGGAATCTCCTGGTCGTATGCCGGCCTCGCCGCCTACCTCGACCCCGAACGCCCCCTCTACGGTCTGCAAACGCCCGTGCTCGGGACCGACGAGGCGATGCCGGGTTCGATCGAGGAATGGGCCCAGCGCTACGTCCGGCTGATCCGTTCGAAACAACCGACCGGTCCCTACCATCTGCTCGGCTGGTCCTTCGGCGGCGTTCTCGCACACGAGATGGCGGTGCAATTGCAACGTGACGGCGAGCAGGTCGCGTTGCTCGCGGTGATGGACAGTTACATGGCAGATCCACCGGGCACCCCGCCCGCCGACGCGGGCAAAGTGCCGGTGGCCGAATTGATCGGTGGTCTGCTCGGTGAGCAAGCCGGTGACCTCGGCAACGTCGCGGATGTGGACTGGGCCGCGCTGCCCGAGAAGATGACCGAACTCCCGGAGCCGTTCGCGTCGTTCGGCTCCGATCGCGTCACCCGGATCCTCGACGCGGCGGTGCACTCGGTCGCGCTGCGCAGCGCCTACGACCCGCCTGCGTACCAGGGCGACGTCATCTACTTCACCGCCGCACTCGACGATCCGACCGGGTCGGTCGGCGCGTCGATCTGGAGTGCGGTCGTCGACGGCCGCCTGCACAACCACGGCGTGTCGACGACACATTGGCAGATGACCACGGCATCCGGTCTGGCCCGCATCGCCGACGTACTGACACGGGCGTGGCAGGCGGGCGAACCGGGCGGGCAGCACCCGGTCAGCCGGTGAACCAGCGGCGCAGCCGGGCCTCCGCGGCCGCGGCCTTCTCCCCGGCCAGTTCCACCGACGGCGCGGAGAACGGCGCGACCGGCGCGGGACCGGAGAGGAAATCGGCCTCCACCTTTCCGACCAGTCCGTCCCCGAACTCGATATGGCAAGTACCCCGCCCGCGGTACCGCTGCGCGCCCGCCGATCCGCACAGCTCGGCTTCGATGCCCGCGGCGACCGTGCGGGCGGCGTCCTCGGCGAACACGCCCGCACGCGGGACCGGTGCGTCGGCGCAGTCACCGATGGCATAGACGCCCGCGTACGGCGTTCGCAAGGTCCGCGGGTCGACGGCGATCCAGCCATCGGCGCCGCCCTCGGTGAGCCCCGATGCCTCGGCCACGGCGGGAACCCGGTGTTTCGGGATACCGACGAACAGGTCGTAGGGCAGATCGCCGTCGCGGGTGACCGCGACGTGACGGCTCGGGTCGAGCGCGTGGACCGGTTGTCCCGGCGAGTAATCGATCCCATGCCGGGTCAGCGCTTCGATGATGGCGGCGGAGGTATCCGGAGATACCGGAATCGGGGAGTCCATCGGGGTGAGGAACCGGATCCGGGTGCGGTCGCGGACCCCGCGCCGGGTGAGCTGCTCGTGCAGCAGCATCGCACCTTCATACGGCGCGGGCGGGCACTTGAAGGGAACGCTCAGCACCGCGACGACCACGGCCCCGCCCTCGAAGCCGGCGAGGCGGTCGCGCAGTCGGCGGGCGCCCTCGATCGAGTAGTACTCGTAGCCGTCTTCGACGAAGCCGGGGGTCGCGCCGCAGTCGTAGTCGGCGCCGAGCGCGACGACGAGGATGTCGGGTTCGTACACGGAGCGGTCGGTGCGTACGCGGCGGGTCCGCGGGTCGATCCCGATGACCTCCTCTTGCCGGAATTCGACGCGTGGATGAGCGAAGCGCGCGTACGGGACGCGGGCGGCCTCCGGCGGTAGGTCGCGGAACAAGATGTCCAGTTTGGCGAAGCCGAAGGTGAAGGCGTCGTTGCGGTCGATGATGACGACATGGAGATCGTCGGCCGGCGAGCCCGACAGACGGGTGGCCAGCTCGAGCCCTCCGAACCCCGCACCGAGAACGAGTACGGTTCGCATACGTCGATTCTTCACCTGGTGCGCGGTCGAGTCGAGCCCGCTGCGCCTTGACACCGGGCATGACCGAGTGGTCCGGCGTCGGTCCGCACCGTGCCCGTCAGCCGTCGATGCGCGCGGCGTGGCCGGAGTGCTCTGCTTTCGGTGACCTTCGGCCATCATCTGCGCCGATGCTTCGCGCGATGCTGAGAGGACGTACCGAGTAAACCCTGTTCGGGCCGCTCGCGCCGGTCGCCGACGACGGACCGGATCCGGCGGGCCCGCGACGAACAGTGATCGAGGTGTCGCGATGTTCCTCGCCCGTGCCCTGCGGCCGGAAAGCGCCGGATTTCGACCACCGGAATGAGCATGCCCATGACAGAACTACGGCCCCTCGATTCGGGCTTCATGGAATTGGAGGACTCCGACCGGCATATCAGTCTCGGAATCGGCGCGGTGGCGATCATCTCCGGTGCTCCACCGGGCAGGCGCGAGTTCGGCGGCGTCCTCGCCAGGGGAGTGGAGCAGAACGCACGCCTGCGCCAGAAGGTGCGGCGGGCGCCGCTCGATCTGGCCACGCCGGTATGGGAAGACGACCCGAATTTCGATCTCGCACACCACATTCGCTGGACCGCGCTGCCCACGCCGGGCGACGAGCCCGCGTTGTGTGAACTGGTGGCCACGGAACTGGAGGAGCGACTCGATCGCGACCATCCGCTGTGGCAGTGCGTCGTCGTCGAACATCTCGCGGGCGACCGCTGGGCGCTGCTGGTCAAAGCGCATCACAGCCTGGTGGATGGCGTGTCCGGCATCTCGGTGTTCCGGAGTCTCTGCGATGCCGTCCCAGGAGAGACCGGGACGGCCGCGGCCGAGCCGCGCGGCCGCGGCGAGCTGCGATGGCTCGATGTGGTTCGCGGCGTGACGCGGCTGCCCGTCGTCGTGCCACGTTCCGTGGCCGCCATGACGCGCGGTCTGACGCCACTGGTGTCCGCCGTCGTGTCGCCCGCCGCGGAATGTTCGCTGAACGGACCCATCGGACGGCAGCGCCGGTATGTCGTGGCTCGGGCCGGTCGTCCCGGTATCGATGCGATCGGACCAGGCGAAGTCCACGTTGGACAATCGTATTTCGGCGATGCTGCCATTCCTGCCGATCGATGTCGCCGACCCGGTGGAGCGGCTGGAAGCGATTCGGCAGCGGATGACCGGACACAAGGCGCGGGGCGAAGCGCAAGCGGAGAACTCGCTGCTCGCGCTGGCGGGCCGGTTCCCGTTCGCGCCCATCGCGTGGAGTCTCCGTCTGCTGGCAAGGTTTCCGCAGCGAACCGTCGCCGCGCTGGTGACGAACGTGCCCGGTCCCCGCGACCGGTTGACCGTCCGGGGGCGCACGGTGACGGAACTGCTTCCGGCCACGCCCATCGCGATGCGGTTGCGCACCGCGATCGCGGTCCTCAGCTATGCGGGGCAGCTGACGTTCGGCATCACCGGAGATTTCGACACCACGCCCGATATCGCGGTGCTCGCCGAGGGGATCGAGCGGGAGATCCGGCGGCTACGGCAGCGTGCCGAGATCCGGCGACCCTCCCGGCCGGAGGTTTCCGGACCGTGACCAGCAGCGGTCGGCGAGTGGGCCTCGGGCTGCGCGGGTGTGCCTGCCGGGAGAGGACCGATCGGGGACTTTCTGCCCTGTCCGGCAGTAGGACTCGGTGATGGTATGGGAGGCCGTGATGTCGAGTGAAGACCGGGAAGCGAGGTCGTTGGCAGGTGGAAGCACGCGCGATGTGCCTCGGCACGAGATCATGATCGCCTCCGGCGGCCGCGTGGCGGACAACGGCATTCCCGGCCGCACGATGGTCGAGATCGACCGCGAGGAGGCGCTGCGACTGCTGGCGGGTGTGGCCTACGGGCGCGTGGTGTTCACCCGCGACGCGCTCCCGGCGATCCGCCCGGTCAACCATTTCGTCGACGGTGGAGCAGTCATCGTGCGTACCCGGGTCACCTCGCGGCTCACCGGCACCGTCCGTGCCGATCCCTCCGTCGTCGTGGCCTACGAGGCCGATGACATCGACGCGGTGAGCCATGTGGGTTGGTCGGTCGTCGTGACCGGCCTGGCCCGGACGGTCACCGACCCCGCGCGGGTCGCGCGCTATACGCGGCTGCTGCGGCCGTGGGCCGAGGGGATCATGGATACGGTCATCGCGATCGAACCCACGATCGTCACCGGCTTCCGACTCGTCGAGTAACAGCGTTGAGCCGCAGCGGGCGAGGGTAGTTCGGATTTACCGAACCATCATCCCGATAATTATTCGTGGGCATATCCGGCGAGATCGTGCGCGGTTTCGCCATGATGTGCGAGTTCCGCCGCGGGAATAACGCACTCCATGGCGGGGCGCCATGCTTTGCGCAGGCACGGTGGGCGAATGCGCCGGCCACATGCCGGTCTTCCGCATGTGGCCGCCGAACCGGTCGGCGAAGCCGATTCGCGGTCTGACCGGCCGGATACCGCTCGGTGGCCCGCCGTCGACCGCCGGCCGCCTTCGGTCCGCGCGCCGAACCGTGCGGGACGCGAGCGCTGAAACGCTCGTGACTGGGTGACACCCTTCCGCGAAAGACAACGGCGCCCGACGCGGAATTGGTAGCGTAGCAACGCGATTCCAGGCGGAAGTATGTACTGCGAATTCGGTGTCGGACCTGCCATTGAATCGAGTGGCATTGCTGTGGATTCGGAAATTGATTAGCCGGAGTCGATAAATGTGTCGAAGCGGCTTCTTATATCAGAAGACGAGATTGCCAGTATATTGCTATTCGAAGATCAATTCGCCTCTGATCGATAGTGTGATGTCGACGCCGGGCTGTCGGGAGTCGCCGACCGCCTTCTGGGGCTCGACTGCCATCCCGACTTGATTCCGGCATCTACCCGGCATGTACGATGCCCGATCGCGGGTGCTCCCTAGTGGATCCACCGCTCTGCACCAGGCACTTCATTGAGCGATACGAGCGCGCGGAGGCTGCATCGCGCGGGACGTGTCACGGCCGCTGCGCTCGAACCGAGATTCGAAACGCCCGGCCTCCGTGCGGAGCTGGGAGGTTTGATGCCACTAGACTGAGTCGAGCTGCTGTCAGATAGCTTGCCCCACCAGAGTGTCGATCTTCACCGCAGGTTCAAAAGTTCTGTTTTCAGATTTTGAGACGACTTGAATGCCGACAAACGGGAGGTGTGGGAGTCCCCGTAGATGTCCGAGTTCGGATTGCGGACACGGACACCGGCGGATCCAGCTACACGCGAGACCTGGTATAGGCGCGGTGCCGAGCAGGGGTGGCGCCGCTCGACGTAGACGAAGTGCATATAAGCGACAGATTTCGGATGCGGTGGGCCGACGTCCTTCGGCCGTGCCCTCGCGCGTCCGGGTAGGAATAAGGGGTCATGCGATGAATCTGAAGTCAGACGGAACCGCCGACGGCGATCTGGGGCTGATTCCGCTCTCGAGTGCGCAGTACGGCATGTGGCTCGCGGACCATATGCCCGGTGGACCGGCTGTCAATATCGCACACTGCGTCGAGATCGAGGGCCCGGTGGACCATGACGCGTTCACGCGGGCGGTGAACGCCGGGGGGCACGAAACCGAGTCCCTTGTCGTGCGCGTAATCGAATCCGACGGCCGGCCGTATCAATTCGTCGACCGCAGCATCATCTACGACGAGCCGGTGCTGGATTTCAGCGATGCGCAGGATCCGGTCGCGGCGGCGATGGAATGGATGCGCCGCGACTACAACACCAAAGCCGTCGACCTCAGCCGCGACCGGCTCACCGTGACGAGGCTCATCCGGGTCGGCGAGGACCACTACTTCTGGTACGGCCGCGCGCACCATCTGGTGATCGACGGGTACGGCGCCTTCAACAGCCTGATGCGGATGGCCGAGCATTACAACGCTCTGCTGGAGGGCAGGCCTCCGACGCGACTGGACGCGGCGAGCCTGCACGACATCGTCGCAGCGGAGCACGCCTATCGCACCAGTTCGCGCTACGAGGCGGACAAAGCGTTCTGGCTGAACAAGGTTTCCGGCCTGCCCACGCCGGTCAGCTTGTCCGGCCGCACGGCCCGCTTCGGCAAGGTCGACCGGGTGGCCGGTCTGCAACTGCCCCAACACCTGTCCGACCGGCTCGACCGCTTCGCCGACGAGGTGAACGCGTCCGCCGCGCAGGTGGTGATCGCCGCTTTCGCCGCCTTCCTCGCCCGGATGACCGGCACCGAGGACGTCGCGCTGTCGCTGCCGGTGACCGCCCGCGTGACCAAGCGCCTGCGCAACGCCGCCGCGATGCTGGCGAACATGGTGCCGATTCGCTTCGCCGTGCACCATTCGACCACCGTGGAGGAACTGGTCCACGCGTCGGTCTCCGAGCTGGTCTCGGCGATGCGCCACCAGCTGTACCGGTTCGAGGACCTGCGCCGCGACTCCGCCGCGATCGACTCGGCCGCGAATTCCTTCGGCCCGATCGTGAACATCCTGTTCTTCGACTCGGAGATTCGTCTCGGCTCGGCCGTCGGCCGCTACCGCGCACTGACCTCCGGTGCGCTCGACGATTTGCAGCTCAATCTGTACCGCTCGGGCGCGCACGCCCCGTTGCTCATCGAACTGCACGGCAATCCGAACCTCTACGGGCAGGACGAACTCGAGGCGCACGCCGACCGGTTCCTCGATTTCCTGCACCGCATGATGGACTCGCCCCTGGACACCCGCATCGGTGACATCCAGCTCGTCGGACCCGCCGAGGAACTGCGCATCGTCGAGGAGCTCGCGGGACACGACGGCGAATCCCCCTCCGCCACACTGGTGGATCTACTGGCGGAGCAGGCGGCGGCCACGCCGTCCGCGGTCGCCGTGACCTCGGACGCCGCCACGCTCACCTACCGCGAACTCGACGAACGATCCAATCGATTCGCCCGCAGGCTCATCGCCCTCGGCGCGGGGCCGGAATCATTGGTGGCCATCGCGCTGCCACGGGATGCGGATCTGATCGTCGCCGTGCTCGGCGTGCTCAAATCGGGCGCTGGGTACCTCCCGCTGGACACGGCTCATCCGGCCGAACGGCTCGAATATGTGCTGAGCGACGCGAACCCGATCGCGGTGGTGACGAAGCGAAGCATGCGCGAGCACGTACCGGGCGATCCCGGCCGCGTCGTGCTGTTCGACGACGTTCTCGCCGCCGAGCAGGCCGCGGACCCGATCACCGAGGCCGATCGGACCGGCTTGCTGCGCCCCGACCACCTCGCCTACGTCATCTACACCTCCGGATCGACCGGCCGGCCGAAGGGCGTCTCGATCACCCATCGCGCCGTGTCCACCTACCTGGTGAACTCGTGTGCCGAGATCGGCGTCCGGCCCGACGACGTCTGGACCTTGTTCCACTCCTTCGCCTTCGACTACTCGGTCTGGGAGATCTTCGGTGCGCTGGTCACCGGCGGTCGGATCGTCGTCGTGGACGGCCCCATCACTCGATCGCCGGACGACATGGTGCGCCTCGCGGCACGCGAGAAGGTCACGGTCTTCAGCCAAACGCCGTCGGCGTTCTACCAGTTCGCGGCCGCACGGCAGCGGTACGCGCACGCCGGGGAGCCCGAGGGCGAATTGTCGCTGCGGGTGGTCATCCTGTCGGGGGAGGCTCTCGATCCCGCCGCACTGGCCGACTGGTACGAGCACAACCCGAATCTGCCGGTTCTGGCCAACAGTTACGGGATCACCGAAACCACCGTCTTCGTCACCTACACCGACCTCACGCCGGACATCGCCGTACCGGGCGCACCGAGCACGGTCGGCCCGGCGTTGCCCGGCCTGCGAACCTATGTGCTGGACGAGCGGTTGCGTCCGTGCCCGCTCGGCGCCTGGGGCGAGATCTACGTCGCGGGAACGCAACTCGCTCGCGGTTACCTCCGGCGACCGGCGCTGAGCGCGGGACGCTTCGTCGCGAATCCGTTCGGGCGGCCGGGGGAGCGCCTCTACCGCAGCGGCGACGTCGCGCGCTGGAATCACAAGGGCGAGCTCGAATATCGCGGTCGTGCCGACCAGCAGGTGCAGTTGCGTGGGTTCCGGATCGAGCTGGACGAGATCCGCAACGCGCTGCTGAGCCACGCCGGCGTCGCCACCGCGGTCGTCGTCGTGCATCTGCCCGGCACCGAGGCGGCTCGGCTGGTCGGCTATGTCGTCCCCGCCGTCGGCGCGACCTGCGAGCCGGACGGCCTGCGTACGCATGTCGCCGGGATGCTGCCGGAATACATGGTGCCGTCGAGCGTCGTCGTGATCGACGCGGTGCCGCTGACCGTGAACGGCAAGGTGGACTACCGGGCGCTGCCCGAGCCGGTCTTCGATTCGGCCGCGGCGTACGTCGCGCCCCGCACGGTGGTCGAGGAATCGATCGCGGACGTCTTCGCGGAGGTGCTCGGGACAGACCGGGTGGGCGTGTTCGACAGCTTCTTCGAACTCGGCGGCAACTCGATCACCGCGACCAGCGCGGCCGTGCGTATCGCGGAGGTGACCCGGTGCGACGTGTCGGTCCGCGACCTGTTCGTCGAGCAGACCGTCGCCGGGCTCGCCGCGCGCCTCGAGGACGGCGGCCGCTCCGGCAGGCCCGTGCTGCGCGCGGCAGTCAGGCCCGAGCCCATACCGCTGGCGCCGGCGCAGAACAGGATGTGGCTGGTCAACCAGACCGACCCGGACTCGGCCGCCTACAACATCCCGCTGATCGTGCAGCTGACCGGACGTCTCGACGCGGCGGCGCTGCGAGCCGCGCTGACCGACGTGATCGATCGGCACGAATCGCTGCGCACCGTCTACCCCGCCGTGAACGGCGAGGGAACACAGGTCATCCTGCCTGCCGAGGAGGTCGTCGCCGGTCTCGACCTGACCCCACAGCCGACCGATCCGGACGATATCGAGCAGCGGATCCGTGACCTGGCATCGGCCGGGACCGATCTGCGCGAACGCGCCCCGATCCGGGTGGCGCTGCTCGCCGCGGCCGATCGCTCACGGCATGTCCTGGCCGTTGTCCTGCACCACATCTGCTGCGACGGATCCTCGCTGCGGCCGCTCGCGGTCGATGTCGCCATCGCCTACGAGGCTCGGGTGCAGGAGAAGACCCCGGACTGGGAGCCGTTGAGCGTGCAATACGCCGACTACAGCGTCTGGCACCACCGCCTGCTCGGCGACCCGGACGATCCGGATTCGCGAGCCGCCCACCAGTTGCGGTATTGGTCGCAGCGATTGGCGGGGATGCCGCCGGTGCTGGAGCTGCCCGCGGACCGCCCGCGTCCGGCCCGCCGATCCATGCGCGGCGACGTCGCGGACACCGTGATCCCCGCAGAGACCTTCGCCGGGGTCGAGCGGCTGGCTCGCGCGGCCAACGTCACGACGTTCATGGTGGTCCACGCCGCACTGGCCGTGCTGCTGGCGCGGATGTCGGGTTCGGCGGACATCACCATCGGCACGCCGGTCGCCGGCCGTGGCGAACGCGCGCTGGAACCGCTCATCGGCATGTTCGTCAACACGGTGCCGCTGCGCACCGAGGTGTCCTTCGTGGAGTCGTTCACCGAATTCCTGGCGCGGGTCAAGGACATCGACGTCGATGCCTTCGCCAACAGCGACCTGCCCTACGAGCGCGTCGTGGACGAACTGCACCCGAAGCGGTCCATGGCGTACGCGCCGCTGTGCCAGGTGTATCTGGCGTTCGAGAACATGGACCGGGCGAGCTTGGAGTTGTCCGAACTCACCGTCGAGCTGCTGGATCCGGGCGCCGAACCGGCGAAGGTGGACATCATCGTCACCGTCGCCGAGAACACCGCGGCGGGTGGCGATGTCGCGCTGCGCATCAACTACGCCACGGATCTTTTCGACCGGGAGACCGTCGAAGAACTCGCCGAGCGGCTGAACCGGATGCTCGACGCGTTCGTATCCAATCCCCGGGCTCGGGTCGGCGAAGTGGATCTGTTGTCCGGTGTCGAGCGGCTGGGATTGGTCCCGGCTTCCGGTGGTCGCGCCGAAAAGCCCCGGGTGCTGGCGGATGTGCTGCTGGTCGGTGAGCGCACCGCGCCGGCCGTGGTGGCGGGGGATCGAGTGCTCTCCTACGGGCAGCTGGACGAGTGGTCGAATCGTCTCGCCCGGGTACTGATCGACTGGGGCGTCGGGCCGGGGGACCAGGTCGCGCTGGCGATGGGGCGGTCGGTGGAGTTCGTGGTCGGTGTGTGGGCGGTAGCGCGGGCGGGTGCCGCGTTCGTGCCGGTGGACCCGCGCTACCCCAGCGAGCGGGTGGCGCACATGATCGCGGACTCGAATGTGGAGGTCGCGCTCACCGTCGAGGCCGCGAGCACCCTGCTGCCCGATCAGGTGCGGCAACTGATCCTCGACCACCCGGGCACCGAGGCGTTCGTCGCGACGCAATCCGCCGCGGCGGTGACCGATGCCGATCGCGTGCGAGCCTGCCGGGTCGCCGACGCGGCCTACGTGGTGTACACCTCGGGCTCGACCGGCAAACCGAAGGGCGTGGCGGTCACGCACGAGGGCTTGGCGAATTTCGCGCTCGAGCAGCGTGAGCGCTACCGCGTCGATCGCAGGTCTCGCGTGTTGCAGGTGGCCGCGCCCGGCTTCGACGCGGTGATGCTGGAGGTGCTGATGGCGCACGCGAACGGCGCGGTGCTGGTGGTGTCGCCGCCGGAGGTGTTCGCCGGTGCGCAGCTGGCGGAATTGATTCGCGCACAAGAGGTCTCGCATGCGTTCGTGACGCCCAGCGTGCTGGCGACGATGTCGCCCGCCGGTCTCGATTCGCTGCAGGTGCTGGTGGCGGGCGGGGAAGCGGTGTCGGCCGAGACGGTCGCCGTGTGGGCGCCGGGGCGACGGCTGCACAACGGGTACGGCCCCACCGAGACCACCATCATGGTCGCGATCAGCGATCCGCTGTGCGTCGGTGACCCGGTCACCATCGGCGGCCCGATCCGTGGTGTGGACGCGGTGGTATTGGACGAGCGGCTGCGGCCCGTCCCGGTCGGGGTGACCGGTCAGCTGTACGTCTCGGGTGTGCAGTTGTCGCGGGGGTACCTCAACCGGCCCGCGTCCACGGCCGCCACGTTCGTGGCCAACCCCTACGGCCCCGCGGGCACCCGCATGTACGGCACCGGTGACCTGGCGCGCTGGACCGCCGATCACACCCTGGAATACCTGGGGCGCACCGATTTTCAGGTGAAGATCCGCGGCCAGCGCATCGAGCTCGGCGAGATCGAAGCCGTCCTCGCCGGACATCCGAGCGTCGCGGCAGCGGTCGTGGTGGGCGTGCACGCCGAGAGCGGATCACGGCTGGCGGCGTACGTGGTACCCGCCGACGGCGCCGTGGAGACCGCGGAGCTGACGAAGTACGCGGCACAACGCCTGCCGGCACACATGGTCCCGGACACGGTCATGGTGCTCGACACCCTCCCGCTGTCGTCGGTGGGCAAGGTCGACCGCGCCGCCCTGCCGGAACCGGAATTCGCTCCCGCGGTGGAGTTCGTCGCGCCGCGCAACGCGACCGAGCAGATCGTCGCCGACATCTGCGCGGGCGTGCTCGGCATCGACCGCGTCGGCGTGCTCGACAGCTTCTTCGATCTCGGTGGCAACTCGCTGTCGGCCACCCGCGCGGCGGCGCAACTCAGCGGCGCGTTCGGTGTCGAGGTGCCCTTGCGCGCGATCTTCGAGACGCCGACCATCGGTGCGCTGGCCGAGCGCCTGCGCAGTGCCGACGCGGCGACCCGGGTGCCGTTGGCGCCGCAGGAGCGTCCGGACCGGATCCCACTGTCGCCCGCTCAGGCCCGCATGTGGTTCCTCAACCAGTTCGACACGAACTCGCCGGTCTACAACATCCCACTGGTCGTGCGGATGTCGGGCGATCTCGACGTGGCCGCGATGCACGCGGCCGTCGCCGACGTGCTGGAACGGCACGAGGCGCTGCGAACCGTCTATCCGGACAGCGACAGCGGGCCGCATCAGGTGATCGTCCCGGTGGAAACGGCGCTGCCTGCGCTGACACCGGTGACAGTCGCGGCGAACGAGGTCGAGGCGCGCGTCGCCGCCGAGGTGACGGTGGGCTTCGACGTCACCACCGAGGTTCCGTTCCGGGTCGCGCTGCTGCGCAGCGGGCCCGGCGACCATGCCCTGGTGCTCGTCGTCCATCACATCAGCTTCGACGGGTCCTCGCTCGCGCCGCTGGCCGCGGACCTGATGACCGCGTACAAGGCTCGGGTCCGGCGCCGGGCCCCGCAGTGGGCGCCGTTGCCGGTGCAGTACGCGGATTACGCGCTGTGGCAACGGAAGCTGCTGGGCACCGAGGACGATCCGCACAGCCCGACCGTCGCCCAGACCCGCTACTGGCTCGCGGCCCTCGCCGACCTGCCCGAGGTACTGGATCTGCCCACCGACCGTTCGCGGCCGGCGAAGCAGTCGTTCCGCGGAGCGACGGTCGCTACCACGCTCCCCGCGGATCTGCATCGTGCGGTGGTCGCGTTGGCCCGCCGTCACGACGCGACGGTCTTCATGGTGATGCACGCGGCCTACGCGGCGTTGCTGGCGCGGCTGTCCGGCACCGGGGACATCGCGGTCGGCACGCCGATCGCCGGTCGGGGCGAGCCGGGGTTGGACGGCTTGGTCGGCATGTTCGTCAACACGTTGGTCCTGCGGACCTACATCGCGCCCGACGCGTCCTTCGTCCGGATCCTGGACCAGGTCAGGGCCACGGACCTGGCGGCGTTCGAGAACTCCGACATCCCGTTCGAGCGCCTGGTCGAGGTGCTGAATCCGCCGCGCTCGACGGCACACGCGCCACTGACCCAGGTGGGCTTCTCGTTCCAGAACATCGAGATACCGACGGTGCGGTTCGAGGGCCTGACGGTCTCGGCGCAGATGGCCGATCCGAGTGTGGCGAAATACGACCTGCACCTGAACCTGGTCGACGCCTTGGAGCCGGATGGCGAACCGGGCGACATGGCCGTCGAATTCGGCTATTCGACAGATCTTTTCGACGAGTCGACGGTCGCGGCGATGTTCGACCGCTACCTGCTGTTGCTGCGCGCGATCGTCCTCGATCCCACTCGCGCCATCGGCGACATCGATCTGCTGACCGAGCCGGAAGCACACCGGATCGCGCAACGGTCGATCGGTGCGACCACGCGGGCTCCGGCGGCGACGATCGCGGACTTGTTCGCCATGCAAGTCGCGGCGACGCCGGAGTACCCGGCGGTGTTCGACGCTACGAGCGGGGCGCGGCTCGACTACCGGGAATTCGGGGCACGGGTGAATTCTCTGGCCCGTGCGCTGATCCGGCGCGGGGCGGGGCCGGAAACCGTGGTGGCGGTGGCGATGCACCGCTCGGTGGATCTGCTGGCGACGCTGTATGCCATCCACGCGGCGGGGGCGGCCTACTTGCCGCTGGATCCGGACCACCCGGTCGACCGGGTGCGTGCCGTCCTCTCCGCCGCGCGGCCCGTCGCGGTGCTCACCCGTCCGGCCGACCGGGCGAGTCTGCCCGGCGACGTACCGGTCTGGTTGCTCGCCGACCTCGATGCCCAGGACATGGACGGATCGGCGCTGACCGATGCCGACCGGACGCGGCCGCTGCGCCCGGCGGATCTGGCCTACGTCATCTACACCTCCGGCTCGACGGGTGTGCCCAAGGGCGTGGCCGTCCCGCACGCCGCGGTGGTGAACCAGTTGCGCTGGATGCGTGAGCACTACCGCCTCGGCGGCGACGATGTCATGCTGCTGCGCACGCCCGTGACTTTCGACCTGTCGGTCTGGGAGCTGTTCTCCGCGCTGACCTGTGGCGCGGCGCTGGTGGTCGCCGGTCCCGACGCGCACAGCGACCCGCGCGAGGTCGCTCGGCTGCTGGCCGAGTACCGGGTGACCACGGTGGATTTCGTGCCGTCGCTGCTGTCGGCGTTCCTCGAGGTGGCCGCCCCGCAGCAGGTCGCGGGCCTGCGGCGCGTGCTGTGCATCGGCGAGGCGCTGCCGGTCGAGACCGTCCGCCGTTTCCGGGATTTCAGCGATGCGCGCATCGACAACCTGTACGGCCCGACGGAGGCGGCGGTCAGCGTCACCGCACATCGGATCGACAGGGTCGAGGGCGTGGCCGTGCCGATCGGCGCCCCCGAGGCGAATGTGGCGGTGCACGTGCTGGATTCGCGGTTGCATCCGGTGCCGATCGGCGTCACCGGTGAGCTGTACCTGGGCGGTGTCCAGTTGGCGCGCGGATACCACGATCGGCCGGGCCTGACCGCGGCGACGTTCGTCGCCGATCCCATCGGCGGCGCGGGCAGCGCTCGCCTCTACCGCACCGGCGACCTCGTGCGCTGGGACGAGGGCGGCCACCTGCGCTACGTCGGTCGCGCCGACACCCAGGTGAAAATGCGCGGCCTGCGGATCGAACTCGGCGACATCGAGGCCGCGCTGATCGCGCACGAGCAGGTGCACGCGGCCGTCGCGCAGGTACGCGCCGACGGCGGCGAGCAGCGGCTGGTCGTGTACGTGGTCGCGGACGCGGCGCTCGACACCCGGCAGGTCCGAAGCTTCCTGCTGGAGCGGCTGCCGGCCTACATGGTGCCGTCGTCGGTGACCCGGATCGACTCGATTCCGCTCAACGCCAACGGCAAGGTGGACTACCGGGCGATGCCCGAGCCCGACCCGGGGGTTGGGGAGTCGGAGTTCCGTGCGCCGCGCGGCCTGGTCGAACAGGCGATCGCCGCGGTCTTCGCGGAACTGTTCGACCGGCCCGAGATCGGCGCGGACGACAATTTCTTCGAGCTGGGCGGCAACTCGCTGGTCGCGACGCGCGCGTTGAGCCGGATCGGCGACGTCGTGGACGTGACCATTCCGGTGCGCGCGATCTTCGAAGCCCCGACCGTGTCCGGTTTAGCCGAGCGGATCGCCCGGCTGCGCGCGGTCCCGAGCCTTCCGGCGCCGACTGCGGGCCCGCGGCCGGACCGTATCCCGCTGTCGCACGCGCAAACCCGGATGTGGTTCCTCAATCAATTCGATCCGTCCGCACCCGGATACATCGTGCCGCTGGCGATTCGTTTGGACGGCGCGCTCGACCTGGCGGCCTTGACGGCCGCGGTCGGCGATGTCGTCGAGCGGCACGAGAGCCTGCGCACCATGTATCCGGCGGTCGACGGCACGCCCACCCAGGTCGTGCTGAACGCCCAGGACGTGATGGCGGCGTGCGACCTGACCCCGCAGGCGGTCGGCGAGCGGGAACTGCCGCACCGGCTGGCCGAGTTCTGTGGCACCGGATTCGACGTGGCCGAGGGCGTGCCGCTGCGCGTGGCGCTGTACCAGATGTCGGACGAGGCGTGGACGCTCGCGCTGGCCGCCCACCACATCGGCTGCGACGGCTTCTCGGTGGCGCCGCTGGCCGCCGATCTGGTGACGGCGTATCGAGCGCGCTCCGGCGGTGCCGCACCGGGCTGGGCGCCGCTGCCCGTGCAATTCGCCGACTACGCCCTGTGGCAGCGCGCGGTCCTCGGCTCCGCGGACGACCCGGACTCGTACATCGCTCGCGACATCGCCTACTGGCGTACGCAATTGGCGGGCGTGCCCGATCTGCTCGAATTACCGACCGACCGGCCGAGGCCGCTCGAGCAGTCCCAGCGCGGCGCGGTGATACAGGTCGCCATCCCCGGGGAACTGCAAGGCCGGGTGGAAGCGCTGGCGCGGCGGGCCGGTGCCACCACGTTCATGGTGGTGCACGCGGCCCTGGCGGTGCTGCTGTCGCGGCTGTCCGGCAGCGACGACGTCACCGTCGGCGTGCCGCACGCGGGACGCGGCGACCGGTCGCTGGACAACCTGGTCGGAATGTTCGTCAACACCTTGGTGATGCGGACGCCGGTCACGCTCGATCAGACGTTCTCGAGCCTGTTGGACCAGGTACGGCGCACCGATATCGAGGCGTTCGATCACGCCACCGTGCCGTTCGAGCAACTGGTGGACGCGCTGAACCCGGTGCGTTCGACCGCGCATACGCCGTTGTTCCAGGTGCTGCTGGCCTACCAGAACATGGCGCGGGCTCGCGTCGAACTGCCGGGGCTCACCGTGGAGAATGTGGACCCTGGCGACAGCGCGGCGATCTACGACCTGCTGCTGATGGTGAGCGAAGGCCACGGCACGCACAACGAGCCGACCGGCATGACGCTGCGCCTGACCTACGCCACGGACCTCTTCGACGAGGACACGGTGCGGCGCTTCGCCGACAGATTCGTCGGAGTCCTCGATGCCGCGGCCCGCGAGGCCGAGGCCACCGTCGGCGAGATCGGATTGCTCGACGAGGCCGAGCGGTCCCAGGTGCTGGAACGGTGGAACGACACCGGTGGCTCCGCCGCACCCGGCCGGACGCTCGTCGATGTCTTCGACGAGCAGGTCGCCCGCACCCCGGACGACACGGCACTGCGACTTCCGGACGGAAGCGCCTCGACCTACCGGGACTTCGACGCACGGGTCAACAAGCTGGCCCGCTGGCTCATCGCGCGCGGCGCCGGGCCGGAAACGATTGTGGCGGTGGCCATCCGCCGATCGGCCGAACTGGTCACGGCGGTTTACGCGGTGGTGAAGGCGGGCGCGGCGTTCCTGCCGATCGACCCGGATCACCCGAGCGCACGGATCGCGCACGTCCTCGGCGCGGCCCGTCCACTGCTGGTGCTGACGACCGCGGCCGATGGCGGCGACTTGCCGGAGGGATTCGAGTACGCGCCGATCGATCGAATCGACGTGACAGATCTGTCCGGCGACCGCATCACCGACGCGCAGCGGCGCACGCCGCTGCGGCCGAACCATCTGGCCTACGTGCTGTTCACCTCCGGCTCCACCGGCGTCCCCAAGGGGGTGGCCCTGACCCATGCCGCCACCGTGAGCCAGTTGGCCTGGGCGCAGCGGCAGTGGCCGCACGCAACGTCGGACGCGGTGCTGTACAAGACGCCGATCACGTTCGACATCGCGGTGTGGGAGCTGTTCTGGCCGTTGCAGACCGGTGCGCACATCGTCGTCGCCGAACCCGACGGCCATCGCGACCCGGCGTACCTGGCGGAGGTCATCGCGCGGTACGGGATCTCCACCGTTCACTTCGTGCCGTCGATGCTCGATGTCCTGCTGGAGTCCTCGGGCGTCGCGCAATTGCCCTCGATCCGGCGGGTGTTCGTCGCGGGCGAGGCGCTGGCGCAACGCACGGTCGACGCCGCGGCGCGTGTCTTCACGCAGGCGGAGGTGGTGAACTGGTACGGGCCGGCGGAGGCGGAGGTGGTCACCGCCCAGCGGTGTGCGCCGCATGCGCCGGCCGCCGCGACGGTGCCGATCGGAGCGCCTGCCGCGGGCATGAAGGTCTACGTCCTGGATTCGCGGTTGCGGCCGGTGCCCGTCGGCGTGGTCGGCGAGCTGTACGTCTCGGGCGTCCAATTGGCGCGCGGCTACCACGCGCGCGCCGATCTCACCTGCGGCGCCTTCGTCGCCGACCCGTTCGGTGCGGCGGGGGAGCGGCTGTACCGGACCGGTGACCTGGTTCGCTGGCGGAAGACCGGTGAGCTGGAGTATCTGGGCCGTAGCGATTTCCAGGTGAAGGTGCGCGGTCAGCGGGTGGAGCCCGGTGACATCGAAGCCGCGTTGCGCGCCGTCCCACAGGTGGCGCGGGCGGTGGCCATCGTGACGACCGAACGCATCGTCGGATACGTGACATTGGCTCCCGGCGCGGTGACCGACGGCCGCGCGATTCGCGAGCAACTGACCCGCACACTGCCCTCCTACTTGGTGCCGGACGGTGTGCAGGTGCTCGACGCGATGCCACTCACCGCGAACGGCAAGCTCGACCGCTCGGCGCTGCCCCGGCCGGTGTTCGACGACGGCGAGACTTTCGTCTCGCCGCGCACCGACGCCGAGGCGGTGCTGGCGCGCCTGGTCGCCGAACTCACCGGCGCGGACCGGGTGAGCGTGACGGCGAACGTCTTCGAGATCGGCGTCAACTCGCTCTCGGCCGCTCAGCTCGCGGCGCGGGCCCAGGCAGCCGTCGGTGTCGACGTCGGCATCCGCGACGTGTTCGACGCACCGACGATCGCCGCCCTGGCCGAACGGATTTCGGTGCGGACCAGGTCCACCGTGGCTCCGCTGACCGCGCGGCAACGTCGCGGTGCGGTCCCGCTGGCTGCGGCGCAACGGCGGATCTGGTTCCTCAACCAGTTCGACACCGCCTCGGCGGCATACAACATCTGCTTCGCGGCCCGGCTGACCGGCTCGCTGGACACCGATGCGCTGCGGGCCGCGTTCCTCGACGTGGTGACCAGGCACGAGCCACTGCGGACGGTGTACCCGCTGGTGGACGGCGAGCCCTGCCAGGTCGTGCGGGATGTCGAGGCGATCGGCGCGGACGTGACATTCGCGCCGGAGCCGGTCGCCGGTGCGACGGAACTGGCCGATCGGATCCGGCAAGCCGTCGAAGCGGGATTCGACATCACCGAATCGGTGCCCGTGCGGGCGCGGCTGTATCGCACCGCGCCGGACGCGCACGTGCTGGTGGTCGTGGTCCATCACATCGCGGCCGACGGTGCGTCGATGGCTCCGCTGGCCCGTGATGTGTTCGCCGCGTACCGGGCGCGGGTGAGCGGCCACCCGCCGCGGTGGGAACCACTGGAAGTCCAGTACGCCGACTACGCGATGTGGCAACAGGAACTGCTCGGCGCGGAGGACGACCCGTCGTCGCTGATCGCGCGCCAGATCGATTACTGGACCGACGCGCTCGACGGTTCCCCGGAGCTGCTTGCCCTGCCGACGGACCGCCCGCGGCCGGCCACCCTCTCCACCGACGGCGGCAACGTCCGGTTCGAACTGCCCGCGCGGCTGCCCGACGACATCGTGCGACTGGCCCACCGGGAGGGCGTCACGGTGTTCGTCGTCCTGCACGCGGCGCTGGCGATCCTGCTGGCACGCACCGCGCACAGCGACGACATCTCGGTCGGCACCCCGGTCGCCGGGCGCGGCAGGCCGGAACTCGACGATCTGGTCGGCATGTTCGTGAACACGGTGGTGCTGCGGACACGTATCGACGACGACCGATCGTTCCGGGAATTCCTCGCCGAGGTGCGCGATACCGACCTGGAAGCGCTCGCGCACGCCGACCTGCCCTACGAGCGGCTGGTCGACGTCATCGGCCGTCCGCGTGCGACGGCGTATTCGCCGCTGTTCCAGGTGATGTTCGGGTTGCAGAACACCCGGGCGGCCCGGTTCGAGCTGCCCGGCATCGGTGTCGAGGTTCTCGATCCCGGCATCGCGCAGGCCAAAGCCGATCTCACCGTGCTGGTGACCGAACGCCGTGCGGGGGATCGGCCCGCCGGGATCGACGGTGAGATCATCTATGCCACCGATCTTTTCGTCGAGTCGACAGCGCATTCGCTGGCCGAGAGATTCGTCCGGGTCCTCGAGGCCGTCACCGCCGAGCCGGCGCGGCCGATCGGCCGCATCGGTCTGCTGAGCGCCGCCGACACCGCACGCTTGGTGCCCGCGCGGGGCGAGGACGCCACGCGGCCTTGCTTGCTTCCGGACCTGCTGGCCACGGCCGTAGCCGCGGTCCCGGAAGCGGTGGCCCTGATCGGGGACACCGGGACCCTCACCTACGCCGAACTCGACCGCAGGGCGAACCGGCTCGCCCGCCATCTGCTCGCCCGGGGCGCCGGGCCGGGCGAGTTCGTCGCGCTGGCGGTGCCACGGTCGGTCGACTATCACGTCGCCATGTGGGCGATCGCCAAGACCGGCGCCACTTTCGTTCCGGTGGATCTGCGCTACCCCGTCGAGCGGATCGCGCACATGATCAGCGATTCCGGTGTCGAGATCGGCATCACGCTCGCGACCGCCCGCCCGTCGCTGCCGGATGGCATGCGGTGGCTGACCCTCGACGATTCACGCACGGCCGACGAGATCGCGGCGCGGTCCGGCGGGCCGGTGACCGACGCGGACCGCGGACGTGCTCTGCGGATCCAGGACGCCGCCTACCTGATCTACACCTCCGGCTCGACGGGAACGCCCAAGGGTGTGGTGGTCACGCATGCCGGGTTGGCGAGCTTCGCGGCCGAGCAGCGTGATCGTTATGAGGTCGACGGCGCCTCCCGCGTGCTGCAAGTGGCGGCGCCCGCGTTCGACGCGGTGCTGCTGGAAGCGTTGATGGCGCACGCGGCCTGCGCGGCCTTGGTGGTATCGCCACCGGAGGTGTTCGGCGGCCCGGATCTGGCCGAATTGATCCGGACACACCAGGTGACGCACGCGTTCCTGACGCCGAGCGTGCTGGCGACCATGTCACCCGCCGGTCTCGAGTCGGTGCGTATGCTCGCGGTCGGCGGGGAGATGGTGCCCGCGGAGCTGGTCGCCACCTGGGCGCCCGGACGGCGGTTGCACAACATCTACGGCCCCACCGAGACCACGATCGTGATCACGATGAGCGATCCGGTGCGGCCCGGCGATCCGATCGCGATCGGTGGCCCGATTCGAGGCGCGCAGGCACTGGTGCTGGACGCGCGCTTGCGCCCGGTGCCGGTCGGCGTCGCGGGAGAGCTGTACCTTGCGGGGGCGCAGCTGGCGCGCGGATACCTCAACCGGCGGGCGGTGACGGCCGGTGCGTTCGTCGCCGATCCCTACGGCGAGCCGGGGGAGCGCATGTACCGGACCGGCGACATCGTGCGCTGGTCCGCGCAGCGCACCCTGGAATACGTCGGCCGCAGCGACTTCCAGATCAAGATCCGTGGCCAGCGCATCGAACTCGGCGAGATCGACGCCGCGCTGCTCACGCATCCGGAGGTGGCCGCCGCGGTGACGATCAGCCGCACCGGGCCGGGCGGGCAGCCGCTGCTGGCCGCGTACATCGTGACCGAGGGCGCGACGGCCGTGGACCCGGACACCGTGCTCGATCACGTCGCGTCGGCATTGCCCGCGCACATGGTGCCGTCGGTGATCACCGTGCTCGACCGCATGCCGATCACCTCGACCGGCAAGGTGGATCGGAAAGCGTTGCCGGAACCGGTCTTCCGAGCCGCCGCTGCCGACGAGGCAGCGTCGACCGAGGCGGAACGCATCATCGCGGCCGCGTTCGCGGACGTTCTCGGTATCGCGTCGGTCGGTGTCACCACCTCGTTCTTCACCCTCGGTGGCGATTCCATCCTGTCGATCCAGCTCGCTTCGCGGTTGAAGTCGGCAGGCGTCATCGTGACGGCGCGCGACATCTTCGAGCAGAAGACCGTCCGGGGCCTGGCGCGGGTCGCCGCGGCCGCCGAACGGGTCTCGCTCGCGGAGTTGCCGGGCGGTGGCGTGGGCGAGGTCCCGTTCACGCCGGTGGTTTCCTGGTTCACCGAGCGCCTCGGCGCCGCCCCGCGATTCGCTCAGTCGATGCTGGTGCGCTTGCCGCGCGGCGCGCGAGTCGACGACGTGACCGCGACGGTGCGGGCTGTGCTCGAACAGCACGACATGCTGCGCGCGAGGCTGCGCGAGCAGTGCCTGGAGGTGCCGCCGGTAAGCGCCGCGGATGCCGCGAGCGCGGTGTTCACCCATACCTTCGGTTCCGACGAGCGTCCGGGGAGCGAAGGTTTCACCGCGGTGGTGGAAGCGGCGCTGGCCGAGGCCTCCGACCGCCTCGACCCGGCCGCGGGCCGGATGGCGCAGGTGGTGTGCCTGCTGCCGGAAACCGGTGTCGACGCCGAGGCGCGCGCCTTGATCGTCGTGCATCACCTGGCGGTGGACGGTGTGTCGTGGCGGATCCTGATTCCCGACTTCGCGACCGCCTGGCAGCAGGTCACGCAGGGACGCGCGGTGCGATTGCCCGCACAGGGCACCTCCATGCGCCGGTGGGCGCACGCGGTGGCCGACGCCGCCGCGGCCCGCGCCGAGGAGTTCGAACTGTGGCACCGGATGGCCGCGGCTCCCGATCCGCTGCTCGGCAGCGCGCCACTCGACCCCGCCCTCGACACCCACGCGACCGTGCGGCATCTGACGGTGTCGCTGCCGGCGGAGGTCACCGCGGCGTTGCTCGACGCGGTGCCAAGGGCCGCGCACGGCAGCGTCGACGACGCGTTGCTGGCCGGTCTGGCGGTGGCGACGACACGCTGGCGTCGCCGGCGCGGTGTCGCGCACGCGGGCGTGAAGGTCCTGTTGGAGGGGCACGGCCGGGCGGAGCAGATCGCCGAGGGCGCGGATGTCTCCCGCACGGTGGGATGGTTCACCGACACCTATCCGGTTGCGCTCGATCTGAGCGGCGTCGCACCGGATGATCCGCGTGCCGCGGTGATGTCGGTGAAAGACCAGCTGCGCGAGATTCCGGATAAGGGAATCGGTTACGGTCTGCTGCGCTACCTGCACGCGGGCACCTCCGACCGGCTCGCGGAACTGCCGGAGCCGCAGATCAGCTTCAACAACCTCGGCCGGATCGGCGTCGATCTCACCACGCTGTCTGACCTGGCGTGGATTCCGACCGACGAGCCGTTCGACCGGCGGGGCGCCTTCGATCCGGACATGCCCGCGGCGGCGGCCGTCACGATCGACGTGAACATCGTGGACACCGAGGCGGGACCACGCCTGTCCGCGCATGTCGGCTACGCGTCCCGGCTGCTCGAGCACGACGACGTGGCCGAACTCGTCGACGCATGGGTCGACGCGGTGACCGCGATCGCCACGGCGGCCCGCGCCGACGGGGACTGGGGCTTCTCACCCGCCGACGTTCCGCTCGTCGAGGTCACGCAGTCCGACCTGGATACCTTCGCCGGGCGCTACGGAACCCTCGGCGATGTCTGGTCGCTGGCGCCGCTGCAGGCGGGCCTGCTGTTCCACGCCGAACTCGCCGCCGGTGATCTCGACGTCTACACGGCGCAATCGACACTCGCCCTGGCCGGTGTGATCGACGAGGATCGGCTCGAGCGGTCCGCGGCGGCGTTGCTGGAGCGTCATCCCAACCTGCGCGCCGCCTTCGTCCGAACGGCCGACGGCGTTCCCGCGCAAGTGATTCCGGCGGACGCGGTGGTGAGCTGGCGACGAATCGATCTGCGCGAGGGCACGAAGACTCCGGAGGAGCTGATCGCGGCCGAGCGGGCTGTCCCGTTCGATCCCGCCGATCCTCCGCTGCTGCGGTTCCTGCTCATCGCCGTGGCGCCGCAGGACTTCCGGCTCGTGCTGACGGCACACCACCTGCTGCTGGACGGCTGGTCGTTGCCGTTGCTGTGGCGGGAGCTGATCGGGCTGTACGCGGTGAGCGGGCGGGCGGAACTGCTGCCCGCCGCGGCGTCCTACCGCGGCTATTTGGAATGGCTGGACCGGCGTGAGCCGTCCGTCGGTATCGAGGCCTGGCGTGAGGCTCTGCGCGAGTTCACCGAACCCACGGTGGTCGCCGATGCGCGGACGCACACGACGGTCGGCATCCCGGTCGACCTGGCGGTCGTACTGGATCGCGCCGCCACCACCGAACTGGTGGAATTCGCCCGGACGAGAGCGGTGACCATGGCGACGATCGTGCAGTTCGCCTGGGCGGTGGTCCTGGGGAACCTGCTCGGCGTCGAGCGCGTGGTGTTCGGCAGCACGGTCTCCGGACGTCCCGCCGACCTGCCGGGCGTGGAGTCGATGATCGGCTTGTTCATCAACACGATCCCGGTGGCCGTGCACGTCCCGCGGGCCTCGACCGTCGAGGACGCGTTGCGGCGGCTGCAGGCCGACAACACCCGCCTGCTCGATCATCACGACGTCGAGTTGTCCCGCATCCTGTCGGCCGCAGGCGCTGCGCAGCTGTTCGACACACTGGTGGTGTTCGAGTCGTACCCGGTCGACAGCAGCGGCTTGGGCGACGCGGACATCGACGGCATGCGGGTGGTCGCGGCGGACGGCAGCGACGCCGCGCACTATCCGATCACGGTGCAAGCCCACCAGACCGACCAGCTGCACGTCATGATCCGCTACCAGCGGGCACGCGTGGACGACCGGACGGCCGCAGGCCTCGCCGCCCGCCTGGAGACCGTGCTGCGCGCCATCACGAGCGATCCGCGGGCGCGGCTGGATGCGGTCGACCTGATGTCCGCCGCCGAGCGCCGTGATCTGGTGCCCGCCAGCGGCGGGCGCGCCGAATCACCCCGACTGCTCTGGGAGTTGCTGTCCGCGGTTGTCGCGGTGGATCCGGAAGCGGCGGCGCTGGTCTCGAACGAGTGCACGATGTCCTACGCCGAGCTGGACGCCCGGTCCAACCGTGTCGCGCGCGAGCTGATCGACCTGGGTGTCGGCCCGGGCGACCAGGTGGCGCTGGCGATGGCGCGGTCGGTGGATTTCGTGGTCGGCATGTGGGCGGTGGCCAAGACCGGCGCCGCGTTCCTGCCCGTGGATCCGCGGAATCCGGCAGAACGCGTCGGGCACATGGTCACCGACTCGCAGGTGCGGGTCGCGATCACGGTGGGCGCGTCGCGAGAGTTGGTACCCGACACTGTCCGGCGGCTGGCGCTCGATGATCCCGAAACCCGGAAGGCGATCGAGGCGCGGTCCTCCGCCGCGGTGACGGACCGGGACAGGGTGCGGAAGCCGCATCATCGCGACACGGCCTACGTGCTGTACACCTCGGGCTCGACCGGCACGCCGAAGGGCGTCGCCGTCACCCACGAGGGCCTGGCCAATTTCGCCGCGGTGCAACGTGATCGCTTCGGCGTGGACAACCGGTCGCGGATACTGAACGCGTCCGCTCCCGGTTTCGACGTGGTCGTCCTCGAGCTGCTGCTGGCCCATACCAGCGGCGCGGTGCTCGTGGTGCCGCCACCGGAGGTATTCGGCGGCCCGGAACTGGCGGAGTTCATTCGTGCGCAACGTGTCTCGCACTCGTTCATGACGCCGAGCGTGCTGTCGACGATGGACCCGAAGGGGTTGGATTCCCTCCGGGTGCTGATGGCGGGCGGCGAGGCGGTGACACCGGAGATCGTCACGCAGTGGTCACCGGGACGGCGACTGTTGAACGGATACGGTCCGACCGAGACGACGATTCTGGCCGGCATCAGTGATCCGCTGTATCCCGGTGAAACCGTCACGATCGGAGGTCCGATCCGCGGGGTCGAGGCCGTCGTGCTGGACGCGTGGCTGCGACCGGTGCCGGTCGGCGTGGTCGGCGAGCTGTACCTCGCCGGAGTGCAACTGGCCCGCGGATACATGAACCGTCCGGCGGCGACGTCGGGCGCGTTCGTGGCGAATCCGTTCGGCGCGCCGGGATCACGCATGTACCGCACCGGCGACCTGGCTCGCTGGACCCCGGAACACACCGTGGAATACCTCGGCCGCGGCGACTTCCAGGTCAAGATCCGCGGTCAGCGCATCGAGCTCGGGGAAATCGAGGCCGTTCTCGCCGGACAGCCCGGTGTGGAACACGCGGTGGTCGTGCTGCGCAAAGACGAGCGCGGCGTCGGCAGGCTCGTCGGCTACCTGGTCGGCTCCGAGGACCTGGATCCGGAGGAGGTGCGGGCCGGCGCACGGCTGCGGCTGCCCGCGCACATGGTGCCCGATCTGTGCATGGTGCTCGCCGAATTCCCGCTCACCCGAACCGGAAAGCTCGATCGCCTGGCGCTTCCCACGCCGGAATTCTCGGCGGCGCGGGCTTGGACCGCTCCCCGTACGGAGACCGAGGGGCACGTCGCGGAAGTCTTCGGCAACGTTCTGGGCATCGATCGGGTCGGGGCCACCGACAGCTTCTTCGACCTCGGCGGCAACTCGCTGTCGGCGACGCGGGTGACCGCCCAGTTGGGTACCGCGCTCGGCGTGCGTGTCGGCGTTCGTGACTTGTTCGAAGCGCCGACGGTCGCCGAACTCGCCGCCCGTCTGGATGCGTCCGAGCGGACGGTCCGGGTGCCGCTGGTGCCGCGCTCCCGTCCCGCGCTGGTGCCGTTGTCGCTGGCGCAACAGCGGATGTGGTTCCTCAACCAGCTCGACACCTCCGTCGGCGCGTACAACATCCCGCTGGTGATCCGGCTGACGGGTGAACTCGACATCGACGCGTTGCGACACGCGTGCGAGCTGGTCATCGATCGGCACGAGTCCCTGCGGACCGTGTTCCCGACGACCGACGGGGTCCCGCATCAGGTCGCGGTCCCCGCTGAGCAGGTCCCGGCCGAGCTGACCGCGGTCCCGGTCGAGGCGGAGCGCCTGTTGGAGCGCGTGCTCGCCACCGTTTCGGCGAGCTTCGACGTGACGCAGGCGCCCCCGCTGCGCATGGAGTTGCTCCGGCTCGGCGAACACGAGCACGTCCTGGTGATCGCCGTGCACCACATCTGCGCCGACGGGCAGTCCATGCTGCCGCTCGCACGGGACGTGGCGGTGGCCTACCAGGCGAGCAAGCAAGGGACGGAACCGATCTGGCCGGCCCTCGCGGTCCAGTACGCGGACTACACGCTGTGGCAGCGCGACGTACTCGGCGACGAGCACGATCCGAGCTCGATCATGTCCCAGCAGCTGAGCTTCTGGAAGGACACACTCGGCGGGCTGCCCGAACTGCTCGAATTGCCCACCGACCTGCCGCGCCCGCCGGTGGCGTCCATGCGGGGCCGGACAGTGGATTTCGAGATCTCCGCTGCGTTGCAGGAGCGGATCGGCGCGGTCGCGCGCGCGGCGAACGCGACGGTCTTCATGGTCGTGCACGCGGCGCTGACCGTCCTGCTGTCGCGGCTGGCCGCGGTCGGCGATGTTGCGGTGGGCACCCCGGTGGCCGGGCGCGGGGAGCGCGAACTCGACGATCTGATCGGCATGTTCGTCAACACCCTCGTTCTCCGGTCGCGGGTGTCGTCGCGCCAATCGTTCGCCGATCTGCTCGCGGCGACCCGCGATACCGACCTGGCGGCGTTCGCGCATGCCGATGTGCCCTTCGAGCAAGTGGTGGAGGCGCTCAATCCACCGCGGTCCACCGCGCACCTGCCGTTGTATCAGGTGACGCTCGATGTGCAGAACCTGAGCAAGGCGGCGTTGGAGTTGCCCGGGCTCACGGTCGAACCGGTCGAGAACGGATTCGAACCGGCACAGGCCGACCTGAATCTGAACCTGGTCGAACGATCCGGCGACCACGGGCAGCCGGCCGGCATCCGGGGACGTCTGACGTACGCCACCGATCTGTTCGTCGAAGCGACGATGACCCGGTTCGCGCAGGCCTACGTACGGATCCTGGAGGAGGTGACCGCTGATCCCGCGATCGCGGTGGGTGACATCGACCTCGCGGGCCCGGCGCAGCGTCGCGAACTGCTCGACGCGGCCGGTAGCGCCGGGGCCGTGGTGGCGGACACGACACTCGCGGAGCTGTTCACCGCCCAGGCCGCCGCGCGTCCGGACGCCGTCGCGGTGACCGACGGCACGTCGCAGCTGACCTACGCGGAGCTGGATCGGCGCGCCGCCGCGGTGGCCGCCCGGCTGGCCGAGCACGGGGTCGGTCCGGAATCGCTGGTGGCCGTGGCGCTGCCGCGCACCGCCGACCTGGTGGTGGGCCTGCTCGGCGTCCTGCGCGCGGGTGCGGGATATCTGCCGCTGGATGTGGCGTATCCGCCGGAGCGCTTGCGGTTCATGCTCGACGACGCTCGTCCGGCCGCGGTGCTGACTTCGGCGGGCATGTCCGATGCGGTGCCGGAGTGCGCCGCGCCGGTATTGCTCGTCGAGGACTGCGCGGAGCTCTCCGATCCGGCGCCGGTATCGGGTGTGCGGCCGGGCAACGTCGCCTATGTGATCTACACCTCGGGATCGACGGGCCGCCCGAAGGGCGTGACGGTCAGCCATCGGGAAGCGGTGACCCTGTTCACCAACGCGGCCGGGCGATTCGACCTCGGACCCGACGACGTGTGGACGATGTTCCATTCCTACGCCTTCGATTTCGCCGTGTGGGAGATCTGGGGCGCGTTGTTGTCCGGCGGCAAGGTGGTCGTAGTGGACTACGACACCTCCAGGTCACCGGAGACGTTCGTGGAGGTCGTCGCCCGCGAGGGCGTGACGGTGCTGAGTCAGACCCCGTCGGCGTTCTACGGATTCGCCGACGCCGAGCGCCGCTACCGAGAAGCCGGTTGTCCCGCAGGGGAACTCGCTCTCCGTTATGTCGTCTTCGGTGGCGAGGCGCTGGACGCGTCCCGGTTGGACGACTGGTTCGCGGCGCACGCGCCCGGATCGCCACGGCTGGTCAACATGTACGGCATCACGGAGACGACCGTGCACGTGACGTTCTCCGAGGTCACGCGGACGAGTTCGGCCGGAATCGGCGCTGCGCTGCCCGGACTGCGGGTGTACGTCCTCGACGACCGGCTGCGTCCGGCGCCGATCGGCGTGGCCGGAGAGATCTACGTCGCCGGCGGCCAGCTCTCGCGAGGCTATCTGGGAGCCGCGGCGCTGACCGCGGGCCGCTTCGTGGCCGATCCGTTCGATCGGGACGGCGCCCGGCTCTACCGTTCCGGGGACGTGGGGCGGTGGCGGCAGTCCGCGAGCGGACTGGAATTGGAGTACGCGGGGCGGGCCGACGCGCAGGTACAGTTGCGCGGCTTCCGCATCGAGCTCGGCGAGGTGGAGGCGGCGCTGCTGCGCCACCCGCTCGTCACCCAGGCCGCGGTCACGGTGCACCGGCACGAACGCGGCGTGGACCAGCTGATCGGTTACGTCGTGGGCGTCGACGGCGAGCGAATCGATCCCGCCGAGGTCCGGGAGACCGCCGCCAGGGTGCTGACCGGCTACATGGTGCCCGCGGTGATCATGGTGTTGCCCGCGCTGCCGTTGACGGTCAACGGCAAGCTCGATCGAACTGCGCTGCCCGCACCGCAGTTCGAGGAATCGACGACCGCTTTCGCCGCGCCGGGGACCCACACCGAGAAGCTGATCAGCGACGTCTACGCGCAGGTCCTCGGTGTCCAGCGCGTCGGGGTCACGGACGGGTTCTTCGATCTCGGCGGCAACTCGCTGCTGGCCACGATGGTGGTGACCGAGTTGCGCACCCGCGGCGTGACGATCCAGTTGCCGTGGATGTTCGACGACGCCACGCCGCGAGCGCTGGCGGCCAGGGCCGACGGCGCAGCGGGCGGCTCGGGGCTGCAAGTGTTGCTGCCGCTGCGTGCGCACGGTCGCAAGCCCGCGGTGTTCGCGATACACCCCGCGGGCGGGCTGGCCTGGTTCTACGGCGGCGTGGTCGAGCATCTGCACAAGGACCGGCCGGTCTACGGCTTACAGGATCCGCATGTCGTGGCGGGCGAACCAGGTGCGCACTCGGTCGACGAACTCGCCGAACGCTATGTGGCCGAGATACGCCGAGTGCAATCGAGCGGGCCGTATCACCTGCTCGGCTGGTCGCTGGGCGGTGCGATCGCGCACGCCGTCGCGGTCCGGCTCCAGCGCGTGGGTCAGCAGGTCGGCATGCTGGCCATGATGGACAGCGCCGTGGGCGACTCCGAGGCACTGGCCGCATCGATGAGCACCACCGCAGACCAGCCCGCACCAGGTGAATTGATGGCCGATCTGCTCGGTGGCTGGCGTGAGCTGTTCGATCTCGGCGCGGAGGTGGCGGCGGACACCCACGAGCAGGCCTGGGCGGTGATCCGTGCGCAGGTGACCGCCACCGGCATGTTCACCGCCGAACAGGTCGACCGGGTGATGGAAAGTTTCGAGACCGCCACCACCATCGCTCAGGAGTACCGGCCGGACGTCTTCGACGGCGACCTGGTCTTCTTCACCGCGGGCAAGGACCGAGCGGACCACGACGCCGTGGTGCGGACGTGGCGTCCGTTCATCACCGGCGAGCTGCGCAACACGGTCGTCGACGCACGACATCTCGAATTGACCCACCCGCACGCACTGGCCGTCATCGGCCCGATCCTGGAGAGGTTCTCGAACGAATGCTGAACTACTCGGTGCGCGCGGCCGGAACACGGAGGTCGGCATGCTCGAGATCGATGTCGAGCGAGCGGAGCTGGACGTGCTGCTCGGCATATCCGAGGCGGACCGGCCCCGTATCGGGGCCGTCGTCGCGCAGGTGCGCGACCCGGGACGATCGCTCGGCGCGGTGCTGAACAGGCATGGTCTGTTCGCGCGGACGCGGCAGGATCCGAACCTGCGCGGCACCGAATTGCACGAGATCTACGCCATCCGGGCGGAGATCGTCTGACGCGTTTCCGCGCTTCGGCGTCGCGCCCGTATCGACGATGGTCGACCCGGCACGGGAACAGTCCTGAACGTGCGGACTGTTCCCGTGCCGGTCTTCTCCCCGGTCGCACATCGAAGGCACGGTTGTTCGTGACCGCGCTGCGCTACCGAGTCGTGAGCGTCTCGATGTCGGTGATCGACGTTCCGGCGCGAGCCCGGCCCTCGGTGGGGTCCGGCGCGGGTCAGAACGCGGCTTCGTCGAGATCCATGACGCTGATGTCGACGTCGGAGATGACCGACCATTCCGCGCTGAGGTGCGGCAGGACCGTTTTGGCGAAGAACGACGCGACGGCGACTTTGCCTTCGTAGAAGGCGCGGTCCTGCTCGCCGGGACCCGCGTCGAGCGCGGCCGAGGAGATCTCGGCGGCGACGATCAGCCGCCAGGCGACGAGCAGGTCGCCGACGGCGAGCAGGAACCGGACGGAATTCAGCCCGATCTTGTACAACTCGGTGGGCTGTTCCTGGGCGGCGAGCAGGTGCTGGGTGAAGCGGCCCGCCATGTCCTGAACGTCTTCGAGCGCGGTGGCGAGCAGGATCTTCTCCGCCTTGAGCCGGCCGTTGCCGTCGGTGGATTGTGCCGTGTCGCGGATCTTGCCCGCGAGGTGGGCCAGCGCGACGCCGCGATCACGGGCGATCTTGCGGAAGAAGAAGTCCTGCGCCTGGATGGCGGTGGTGCCCTCGTAGAGCGAGTCGATCTTCGCGTCGCGGATGTACTGCTCGATCGGGTAGTCCTGCAGGAAGCCGGACCCGCCGAGGGTCTGCAGCGACTCGGTCAGGTACTGGTAGGCCCGCTCCGAGCCGACACCCTTGACGATCGGCAGCAGCAGGTCGTTGACCCGCGCGGCAAGATCGGCATCGGCACCCGAGATATGTTGCGCGACAACGCCATTCTGGTGACCTGCGGTATACAGATAGATCGCGCGCAGGCCCTCGGCGTACGCCTTCTGCATCATCAGCGACCGGCGCACGTCGGGGTGCCGGGTGATGCTCACTTTCGGCGCGGCCTTGTCCGCCATCCGGGTCAGGTCAGTGCCCTGCACGCGCGTCTTCGCGTATTCGAGGGCATTGAGGTAACCGGTGGACAGCGTGGCGATCGCTTTGGTGCCCACCATCATCCGCGCTTCCTCGATGACCTGGAACATCTGCGCGATGCCGTTGTGCACCTCGCCGACCAGCCAGCCCTTGGCCGGGATGCCGTGGCCGCCGAAGGTGACCTCACAGGTCGCAGAAGCCTTCAGGCCCATCTTGTGCTCGACGTTGGTGACGAAGACGCCGTTGCGCTCGCCCAGCTCGCCGGTCTCGTGGTCGAAGTGGAACTTCGGGACGAAGAACAGCGACAGGCCCTTGGTGCCCGGGCCGGCGCCCTCGGGGCGGGCCAGCACCAGGTGCATGATGTTTCCGAACAGGTCGTCGGAGTCGGCCGAGGTGATGAACCGCTTGACGCCCTCGATGTGCCAGCTGCCGTCTTCCTGCTCGACCGCCTTGGTGCGGCCCGCGCCGACGTCGGAACCGGCGTCGGGCTCGGTCAGCACCATGGTGGCGCCCCAGTTGCGTTCGGTCATGAACTGAGCCCAGCGCCGCTGCTGCTCGGTGCCGATGCCGTAAGTGATGTGGGCCATCATCGGCCCGGTCAGGTACAGGTAGGCCGCGGGCTGCGCGCCGAGGACGAATTCGCTGATCGCCCAGCTGACCATCGACGGGGCGGGTACGCCGCCGACACCCTCGGCTTTGCCGACGCGCCACCATTCGGCGTCGTACCAAACGCGCACCGCCTTCTTGAACGAGTCCGGCAGGCTGACCGAGTGGGTGGCCGGATCGAAAACGGGGGGAGTGCGGTCGGTTTCGGCGTACGGTGCGGCGACCGGGCCTTCGGCCAGGCGCGCGGCCTCCGCCAGCATCGAGCGCACGGTGTCGCCGTCCAGGTCACCGAAAGCTCCGGTCCGCAGGATGTCGTCGAGTCCGTACACCTCGAACAGGTTGAATTCGAGGTCGCGCACGTTGCTCTTGTAATGGCTCACGGGCCAAAGCCTTTCGGGAAACGGCCGGTGTACCGGCGAGGGATTCGGCGGGCGCGCGCAGCGGCGATCGCCCACGGCACACTGTGCGGCACCGATCACCCGAACGCAATCTTATGTTAATGACCACTAAGTAAATGGTCGGATGTCCGGCAGCGTTCTATGCGCTGATAGCGCCCAATTGGGTGGCATAAGTTAATTGCGGCTAAGTGTCATAAATCACTGTGCGGGAACTCGGCCAGGGTTTCCGGCCGTTTCGATCCGTTCTCCGATGGTTACGAGAACGTCGACGAGATCGGCTCGGCGCCGGAACCGCGGATTGCGGACGGCATCGATGACGACGGTGGTGACGGCTCGGCTCAGCACCCGTGCGACGGGAGCGGACAAGTCCGGCCGCACGGCCTGCAACATGCGGGCCCACTGGGCGATGCCGTCCAGGCGCACCCTCCGGTAGCGCTGCACCGCTTCGCCCGGGAGGTGCCGGATCTCGCTGACGGTGATCGCCAGCAGATCGGGCTCGTCGACGCCGAGTTGCGCGAAACTGCGCATGAGTGAGCGCATGGATTCCTCGGCGCTACGGCCCTCGGCGATCGCGCGGGCGAGCAGCAGCCGAAGCCACTCGTCCTGACGCCGGACGATCTGATCCAGCAGCTCCGCCTTGCTCGAGAAGTGGTGGTACAGCGCGGGGCCGGTGACCCCGACGGCCGCGCCGATGTCGTCGATGCCAACGGCGGCGTAGCCGCGGGTGCTGAACAGGCGTGCCGCCTCGGCGAGCATCCGCTCCGACCGTAGTGCTCGGTCCAGCGCGGTGTTGCCGGTCTCCGTGCGCGGTGGCCGGTTCGGGGCATGGCCGGACGGGTGCGCGGGCATGTCGGTCGCGATCACCGCCGCGACGGCGGCGTCGAGCACCTGTGCGGCAGCCTGCGCCGGTAGCTCGGCGCGGTGATAGGAGGGGCTGACCGTGATCGACAGCACGCACCAGCTCAGCAGTTCGACATCCGCGGCGTTCAGCTCGGGTCTGCGCGTGCGGATCGTGTGCCGCAGGTAGCGGGTGAGCCGCGAGGCGCGGACCAGCACCGCGGTCTTGTCGGCGGTGGTCAGGTTGCGGAATTCCAGTTGCCAGAGCCGCGGCAAGCCGCGCAGTTCCAGTGCCACCCGCACCAGTTCGGCCGGCACCGCGCCACCGGAAGCGTCGGCGCGATACGCGGCGTCGAGCCGGTTCAAGGTGTCGTCGAGCCCGACCAGCAGGCACTGCCCCAGGAGTTGCTGCTTGTTGCGGAAATGCCGGTACAAGGCCGTCGCCGAGATGCCGACCGCCGCCGCGATGTCGGCCATCGTCGTGCCGTAATAGCCGCCGTGTGTGAAGGCGTCGACCGCGGCGTGCAGGATCATCTCGCGCCGATCGGGTGGTCTTCGCCGTGCTCGTCCGCCGTTCGCCTGGGTGCCCATCGCGGTCAGTGTCGCGTATGGGAGGGGCTGCGGCGGTGCCGGGCCGCCTCCGCGCGCGATTCCTCCGCCGGTTCGTCACGGGTGATCCGGCACGGTCATCCAACTGGATGACGATTTCGTCATAATCGAGGCCCGGGTCCTACTGTCGAGTAGGCTTCCCGCAGCTATCAACAGCCCGTGGATCGTTATCGATCAGGTAAGCAGAGGGAGCCCGCCCGTGAGCGCTGACATCGCGGACGCCACAGCACTGTCGAGCATGGCGGCCCGCCTGCGCATCGCGTCGACCGTGATTCTGCGGCGCGCCCGGCGGGATCCCGATGAACGGCGGCTGTCCGCCACCCAATGGGCGGTGCTCGGACGTCTGCACCGATACGGCGCCATGGCCGCGGTCGACTTGGCGCGGCTGGAGATGCTGCGGCCGCAGACGATGCGCAACGTCGTCGACGGGTTGCGCGATCAGGGCCTGATCGTCGGTGTGCGCGATCCCGACGACGGGCGCCGGGTGAATCTGACCCTCACCGACGAAGGCCGGGCCTGGGTGTGCGGACACCAGGCGTCCGCGAACGACGCTCTGGCGCAGGTGCTGTCCGAGAGCCTGCGGTCCGGTGAGTTGCACAAGGTCGACGAGGCCCTGGATCTGCTCGAGCGGATCGCCTACGGGTGATCGCGGCCCGGATGCGTTGCTCGGCGCCTATCCCGGCCGCGACGCCGAGTCGTGTTGCGCGCACTGTTCATCTCGGCGCCGACCGAGGGACATCGCTTTTGCTGAGCCAGGCGTTCTTCGACCGGATCGCCGCGCCCAAGTGGCTGGTCATACCGGGTGCTGCGGGGCAGTACACCGTCGAGACGCCGGGCATCCACCAGTTGGCCGGCGCGTTCGCCGCGATTGGCGACCGGCTGATTTCCGGCCCCGGTTCGGCCGGTCGGTGACACCCCGCCGGGCGGGCTCGCGATGCCCTCCGTGCCCGCTCCGGCGGGGCGGGTAAGTAAGGTCTGAAGCGTCGTGGAACGGACGCCACGATGCAGCCGCCGAACGGTTTCGCGCGGACGCGCCGCCCTGTCGAACGAAGAGAGCTGATTGATGTCGACCTCTACAGCGCGTGCACAGATCGGGGTCACCGGTCTGGCGGTCATGGGTAGCAACATCGCACGGAACTTCGCCAGGAACGGCTATACCGTCGCGCTGCACAACCGCACCGTCGCCAAGACCGACGCACTGCTCGAGGCGCACGGCGACGACGGCGACTTCGTACGGACCGAGACGATCGAGGAGTTCGTCGCCGCGCTCGAGCCGCCGCGCCGGGTGCTGATCATGGTCAAGGCAGGCGCTCCGACCGACGCGGTCATCGAGGAACTGGCGGCGGCGATGGAGCCGGGCGACATCATCATCGACGGCGGAAACGCCCTCTACACCGACACCATCCGGCGGGAAGCCGCGATGCGCGAGCGTGGACTGAACTTCGTCGGCGCCGGCATCTCCGGCGGCGAGGAAGGCGCGCTCAACGGCCCCGCGATCATGCCGGGTGGCCCCAAGGAGTCCTACGACTCGCTCGGGCCGCTGCTGGAATCCATCGCGGCGAAGGTCGACGGCACGCCCTGCTGCACCCATATCGGTCCCGATGGCTCCGGGCATTTCGTCAAGATGGTGCACAACGGCATCGAGTACGCCGACATGCAGCTGATCGGCGAGGCGTACCACCTGTTCCGCGACGCGCTCGGCTTCGACGCCAAGCAGATCGCCGACGTCTTCACCCAGTGGAACTCCGGTGACCTGGAGAGCTACCTCGTCGAGATCACCGCCGAGGTCCTGAATCAGGTCGACGCGAAGACCGGCAAGCCGCTGGTCGACGTGATCGTCGACGCGGCGGAGCAGAAGGGCACCGGACGCTGGACGGTGAAGTCCGCGCTCGACCTCGGTGTGCCGGTGACCGGGATCGCCGAAGCGGTATTCGCGCGTGCGCTGTCCGGTTCCCGCGACCAGCGCAAGGCCGCGCAGGGTCTCGCCTCCGGCCGGTTGGCCGAAAAGCCCACCGACGTCGAGCAATTCACCGAAGACATCCGGCAGGCGCTCTACGCCTCGAAGGTGGTCGCCTACGCACAGGGCTTCGACCAGATCACCGCGGGCAGTGCGGAATACGACTGGAGTCTGCGCCCCGGGGACCTCGCGACGATCTGGCGCGGCGGCTGCATCATCCGCGCGCGATTCCTCAACCGGATCAAGGAAGCCTACGACGAGAACCCGGCGCTGCCGAGCTTGATTCTCGCGCCGTACTTCCGTGCGGCGATCGAGACCGCCATCGACAGCTGGCGCCGCGTGGTGGCCACCGCCACCCTGCTGGGCATTCCGGTGCCCGCGTTCGCGTCGTCCCTGTCCTACTACGACGCCCTGCGCGCCGAGCGCCTCCCCGCCGCACTCACCCAGGGCCAGCGTGACTTCTTCGGCGCGCACACCTACGAACGCGTCGACGCCGAAGGCAAGTTCCACACGCTCTGGAGTGATGACCGCAGCGAGGTCCGTGCCGACTAGGTCGCCTCTCCCGATAGGGTGAGCTTTTCGGCCTCGCTGCCTGGCGGGTCCTGCGGGAGGTCAGCTCGGCATCCCGGCGGCTCGCTCCCACGCCGTCCTGCGGAGCAGGCGGAGCCCGTTGAGCCCGACGAGGACGGTGGAGCCCTCGTGCCCGGCGACGCCGAGCGGGAGCGGCAGGGTTCCGGCGAGGTCCCAGACGACCAAGACGCCGATGAAGGTGGCGGCGATGGCCAAGTTGGCGATCACTACCCGCCGCGCCTGCCGGGACAACGCGATGACCGCCGGGATCGTGGTCAAGTCGTCGCGCACGACGACGGCGTCCGCGGTCTGCAAGGTCAGATCGGATCCCGCCCCGCCCATGGCGACGCCGACCTCGGCCGCGGCGAGGGCCGGGGCATCGTTGATACCGTCGCCGACCACGGTCACCTTCCGCCCGTCGGCCTGCAGCCGACGCACCGCGGTCACCTTGTCGTCGGGCAGGAGTTCGGCCCGCACGTCGGTGATGCCGACCCTGGCCGCGAGCCGGTCGGCGGTGGCGGCGTTGTCGCCGGTCAGCAGGACCGGCGCGGCGCCGGTGAGCTCGGTGGTCGCGCGCACGGCCGCCACCGCTTCGGGCCGCAGCTGGTCGGTCAGGGCGAGTACCCCGATCGGCTGGTGCTCGCGGGTGACGACCACAACCGTGCAGCCGCTCGCCTGGAGAGCTTCGACCGTCGTTCGCAGGCCGGGGGCGAGTTCCGCCGCGGTGGGGGAGCCGACGCCGATGAGGTGGTCACCGACGAGGGCGGTGACGCCGCGACCAGGATCCGCGGTGAACTCGGTGACCTCGGGCAGTCGCAGATCCCGGGCACGGGCCGCGCGCACGATCGCCGCCGCCAGGGGATGCTCGCTCGGGTGCTCGGCCGCCGCGGCCAGCCGAAGCAACTCGGCGTCGGTGAATTTCTCGTCCAGGCAGTGGATTTCGATGAGCTCGGGAACGCCGCGGGTCAGTGTGCCGGTCTTGTCGAAGGCGACGTGCGTGGTGGCGCCGAGCCTTTCCATGACCACCGCGGATTTGACCAGGACGCCGTGGCGACCCGCGTTGGCGATGGCCGCCAGCAAGGGCGGCATGGTGGCCAGCACTACCGCGCAAGGAGAGGCGACGATCATGAACGTCATCGCCCGCAGCAGCGCCCGCCGCAGGGTGTCCCCGAACAGCAGCGGAACGGCGAACACCGCGACGGTGACCAGGACCATGCCGATCGAGTAGCGCTGTTCCACCTTCTCGATGAAGAGCTGTGCGCGCGCTTTGGTTCGGGCCGCCTGCTCGACCAGGGCCGCGATTCGCGCGACCACGGAGTCCTGCGCGCGGCGGTCCACCCGGATCCGCAGCACGCCGGTGCCGTTGAGGGTGCCCGCGAACACTTCGTCGCCTGCGGCTTTGTCCACCGGCAGCGGTTCGCCGGTGATGGTGGCCTGGTCGACCTCGCTGCCACCGGAGACCACCGTCGCGTCCGCGGCGATCCGCTCACCGGGACGCACCACGACAACATCGCCGACGCGCAGATCGGCGGCGTGCACCGTCTCCTCGCCGCCACCGGCGACCCGGCTCGCGGTCTCCGGCGTGAGGTCGAGCAGTCCGCGCACCGAGTCCTCGGTCCGGGCGGTGGCCAGCGCTTCCAGAGCGCCCGAGGTGGCGAAGATGACGATCAGCAAGGCGCCGTCGGTGATCTGGCCGATGGCCGCCGCGCCGATCGCCGCGGCGACCATGAGCAGGTCGACATCGAGCGTCTTGTCTCGTAACGCCCGCAACCCGGTCCACCCCGGTTCCCATCCGCCGGCGGCGTAGCAAGCCAGGTACAAACCCCACCACACCCATTGCGGCCCGTCGGACAGCTGCGTCGCCAGACCGGCGAGGAAGAACACGATAGCCATTGCGGCCCATCGCACTTCCGGCAGGGCGAACAGCCCGGTGCGGTGTGTAGGCACACTACGGGTCGGCGAAGTCGGACGGGTCGGCGCGAGGGTCGGCACGGCCACGGAAAACCTCCAAGACGGCAACGAACGGACGGCCTGACCATATCAGATAGTATGAACATGTCTTCATTTGTTCCTAGAGTATGCTGTTCATTCATGGGACACGGTGTCGAAGGCAGGGATCGCCCCGCCGCGCGCCTGGATCCGGAATCGGCCAACCATGTGGCGACCACATTGCAGGCGCTGGCCACCCCGAGCCGCTTGATGATCCTCACGCAGCTGCGCCAGGGGCCGCTGTCGGTGAGTGCGCTGGCCGACGCCATCGGGATGGAACAGTCCGCCGTCTCCCACCAGCTTCGGCTGCTGCGCAATCTGGGTCTGGTCACGGGCGCCCGCACCGGCCGCAGCATCGTCTACAGCCTTTACGACAATCACGTTGCCCAGCTGCTGGACGAGGCGATCTACCACAGCGAACATCTGCGCCTCGGATTGTCCGACCGCCCCGAGACCGCCGGCTGATCTCGGTTCCCTGTCCCGCTGCTTGACCTGGAGTGCACTCCAGCACCTAGTGTGCGCTCGTACACGGTTGACCAGCAGAAGGGACCGCTTCATGGAGCTCGGTTTTCACCTACCCATCTTCGATATCGACGGTGGTACGACCGCTATCGCCGGTGAGCTGGCGCGGGCGGGCGCGGCCGCGGAGGCGTCCGGCGCGACCTGGTTGTCGTTCATGGATCACTATTTCCAGATCGAGCCGACCGGCCTGCCCGCGGAGGCGAACATGCTGGAGGGCTACACCACCCTCGGCTACCTGGCCGCGCACACATCGCGCGTCGACCTCGGCTTGCTCGTCACCGGCGTGACGTATCGCCACCCCGGCCTGCTCGCCAAGATCGTCACCACGCTCGACGTCCTGTCGGGTGGCCGGGCGGTCCTGGGGATCGGCGCCGCGTGGTTCGAGCGCGAACACCGTGGGCTCGGCGTGTCGTTTCCCTCGACCGCCGAACGGTTCGAGCGGCTCGAGGAGACGTTGCGCATCTGCCGGCAGATGTGGGACCCGCAGGACAACGGGTCGTTCGACGGAAAGTACTACCAGCTGGCCGAGACGCTGTGCTCGCCGCAGCCCATCAACCGGCCGAAAGTGCTCATCGGCGGCGGGGGAGAGCGCAAGACGCTGCGCTTGGTCGCGCAATACGGTGACGCCTGCAACCTGTTCGGCTCCTCGCCCGCGGACGTCGAGCACAAACTCGATGTGCTGCGACGGCATTGCGACGACGTCGGCCGGGACTATGACGAGATCCGCAAGACGATCGTCGCCAACAATCCGCGGCCCGGCCCGGACAACCGCGACGAATTCGTCCGGCAGATGGCCGACTATGCGAAACTCGGCATCCACACCGCCATCGTCACTCCGACCACCGGCTCACCGGCGGCTTGGATCGATGGCATGGCGCCGGCCGTCCCGCAACTCGCGGAACTCGGCTGAGGCGTCGGCGGGACGCGTGCTCGCGGCAGGGTGCGGATGGACTTGTCGCGGTAGGGGTTGCGGCCGGGGATGATCACCGCGCGGTCGGCGGCTCGGAGGTCGCCGACCGCGTCGCTACAGTTTGTAGCCGATCTGGCGCAACAAGTGCTTACGGGCTGCCTGGTCGTCGGCATTCTCGACGCCGAGCGGCGCCGAACCGTCGATCACACCGACGATCCCTCTGCCGAGTTCCGTCTCGGCGATCAGCACTTCGACGGGATTGGCTGTGGCGCAATAAATTCCGCAGACCTCCGGGACCTGCCGCACCGCATTGAGCACGTTGACCGGGTAACCCTCGCGGAGGAAGACGACGAACGCGTGCCCTGCCCCGATGGCGACCGCGTTCTGCGTAGCGAGCTCGACGAGCGAGCCGTCGTTGCCGGAGTGGCGGACCAGGCGCGGGCCGGAGGCCTCGCAGAACGCCAGCCCGAAGCGCAGGTGCGGACCGACTCCCACCAGGGCTTCGTGCAGGTCTTCCACGGTTTTGATGAAATGCGACTGTCCGATGATGACGTTGAGTTCGTCCGGCTTGTCGATGCGTACGGCTGTCAACTCCACAGCGACATACTGCGCTTCAGTGCTGTCGATTCATAGCATTTCGACATTTACTTCGGCGCGCGTCGCGGACACCCCTCGGGGACTCGCCAGCCGTTCGCACGACCTAGCCGTCGGCGGTACGGGAAGGGAAGTCCACCACCAGTGCGGTGGCGTTGTCCCTCCCTCCCGCCGAGAGGGCGGCCTCGACCAGAGAATTCGCGGTCCCGTGGGTCTCGTCGCCGTCCGCGAGAATGGCCTTGACGGCGGCGATGCCCAGTGATTTGTGCACTCCGTCGGTGCTCAGCAGCAGTCTGCCCGTACTCGATCCGGTAGCGGCGTAGCCGATCTCGTCCGGCCGAACCGTGCGCGCCGAGGTGGTGACCAGATGGCCCATCCGCGGCGTGACCGCGAGCCCGCGAGCCCGGTAGGACTCGGCGACGGTGTGGTCGGTGGTGATCTGGTGCAGCACCCGCCCGTTCCAGCGATACGCGCGACAGTCGCCGACCCAGGCCACCTCGCAGGGCCCGTCGGGTCGACCGGCGCTCGGCAGCACCGCCACCACGAGCACGCTGTCGGCGGAGGGTTCCGGAACCTCCCGCAGCAACTCCTCCTGCGCCGCGAGAATTCCCGCAAGCGCCCCGTCGCGGGCTCCGGCGCGGGCCGCCGCGGCGGCGACCGTGCGTGCCGCCCTGGCGCCGAGGAGATGGTCTCCCACACCGTCGGCGACCACGAACGCCGTCGCTCCGCTCACCGCATCGGTCTCCATCGCGACCGCGTCCGCGTTGATCGAACGTGACGCACGCCGACTGGCCGAGGCGCCCATCGCCGCGCCCAACCACGGCATCTCGATCCGCGGCAGGCTTGCAGTAGTACCGGTGTACATGAACTGGTCTCCTCCTGGCTGGGCTCGAGTGCTGCGACCAGCACCCTTCCATGGAACCGCACCGGTATTTGGACTTGTCGAGAGTTCGTTGTGGGGACGCTGAGAATTCGCTCTCGATCCGGTCACGGTCGGCATACCGAGCGGCTTCGGCAAGCGCCGGCGCCCTCCGCGTGCTCGCATTCGAATCGGTGCCGACGGTGGACGGATGAAGCGGCGCAATAATCGATCACCGCTGTACCTTGTGCCGCATTCCACATATCGCGGCGCATTTCGCAACATTATTTCCGGGTTCTGGCAATCAATCGGCTCACTGTTCGTTGCTCGGCGTATTTACGTTCTCGGCTGTGAAGCAGAGGCGCACGCAGCGCGTAACTCGCCGAGGCCGGTCCCTTTTGTGCGGATCGGCCGACTCAGCCCGAACGACGCGCCGGATACCGTGAGGACTGCAAACTCCGAGCCCTCGGCTCGCTACGGCCCAGCACGGCTGCCTGGACGGGGTACATCCTCCGTGGTCCGGCGCTGACGCGGCCGAAAAATCCTCCGCCACCCGACAATCGACGCACCGAGCCGAATCCGTGCAACCGGATCTGCCGGCGCCCGGCGAAGCACGCCCACCGACTGGTCGCAGGCGTGCCCGGAAATGGAGCATCACGTGGTAATCGGTCCCGCCCAGTGCGCTTTCCCGCGCTTCCCGCGGCTGATCCCGTCCGGCGGCAGCGTGCCCACCTCGCTACTCGTGGTGGTCGCGATGATCAGCATCCAACTCGGCGCGGTCATCGCCAAACATTTGTTCGCACTCGCCTCGCCTGTGTCGGTCGCGTGCGCCCGGATCGTACTGGCCGGTGCGTTCGCCATGCTGCTGTGGCGGCCGTCGTTGCGGATCGAGCGCACAGCGCTGCTTCCGATCGCCGGGCTCGGTGTGGCCATCGCGGGCATGAACCTGTGTTTCTATGCCGCGCTGGACCGCATCCCTCTGGGCATGGCGGTGACCATCGACTTCCTCGGTCCGCTCACCATCGCGTTGATCGGGTCGCGGCGCACGCGCGACGCGCTGTGGGTGGCCCTCGCGGGAGCGGGTGTCCTGTTGCTGGTCGACGGCGACGGGCCGGTGTCATGCGGCGGTGTGCTGTTCGCGGTGGCAGCCGGCGTGGGATGGGGCGCCTACATCGCGTGCGGCGCGGTTGTCGGCAGGCACACCGCCGGACACGACGGATTGGCGTTGGCCATGGGCCTCGGCGGGCTGCTCGCCCTGCCGATGGTGATCACGAATGATGCCGTGGTGCTGACGGACCCGGTCTTCCTACTGGGCGCCGTCGCCTTGGCCGTGCTCTCGTCGCTGGTACCGCACGCCATCGAGATGGCGGCCCTGCGCCGGACCACGCCCGCGGTGTTCGGCGTCATGATGAGCCTGGAGCCCGCCGTGGCCGCGGGCGTCGGGCTGCTCCTGCTCGGCGAGCAGATGCGGGCGGCGCAGTGGTCGGGTATCGGCTTGGTGATCCTGGCATGCGCCGGATCGGCGCGCGCTCCGCGCGACGTGGAAGGCGCGGGCGGCGATGTTCCGAGTGCCGAAATGATGGTGTCCAGCACCGTAGACACAGTCGCGGAATTTTCCGGATGTCGGCATCGGCCACTTCTTTCCGTCGCGGCTGCCGACAGACATCATGACTAGGCACAATGCATTCGGCGCGCGCGATTTCGGTAGATCGTGAAGTTGTCGGTGACGTAGACAACATACGAAACTCCGTTGAATTCCCCGCCCTACCGGCGGGTACGTGATCGAATGCTCTGCAACTGACGTCTCGAACCCGCCGCGCCGCGTCGTGGGTCCGGAAATCCAGGAGGTTGTTGCTGTGGTCGACGCAAGCGTGCCCACGCTGCGTCCGTCCGAGCTGGAAAGATTGGCCCAGCTCGACGAACACAACGAACTTTCTGCCGAACAGATGCGATCGACCTCGCAGCGACTGGGCGTGCCGGAAGAGGACCTGCGGCGATGGCTGGCGGACCGCCGCGCCGCCAGCGCACCCACCAGGCGCATCAATGCGCCGGAGGCGGCGATCCCGCGCGCCGAGGTTCCGGAGGCGGCGGTCCCGCGCGCCGACGTTCCGGAGGCAGCGGCCCCGCGCGCCGACGTTCCCGAGGCAGCGCCTCCCCGCGCCGACGTTCCGGAGGCAGCGACCCCACGTATCGAAGTTCCCGAGGCAGCGACTACCCGCATCGAGATACCCGAGGCGGCGACCACGCGCATCGGTGTCCCCGAGCCGCCGACCACCCGTATCAATACCCCTGAGCCGCCGACCAGGCAGGTGGGGTACGGGCAGGTCGACCACCGGCCATCGCGCATCATCACGCTGTCCGAAGCGGCCGGAGGCGGACTGCCGCAGATCTCCGACGGCGACGTCACCACGTTCCTGGCCGATGCCTACCGGAGCCTGCCGCCGGAAGAGTTCGCGCGCATCGATGCGGTGTACACCGAAGGGATCCAGACAACCTGCCGGTGGCTGGCCGAACACACCGGCCGGCAGTGCCGGCACGACCTGAATCAGAACGGCGTCGGGAGCTGGCTGGGGCCCCGCGGGGCCGGTCTGGCCGAATACATGCTCTCGGTGCTGCAACCTCGGCTCAGCTCACCGAATCGCTTCCACCCCGGCGCCGGGGCCGGTGTGGTGGACGAGTGGAACGACATTCTGAGCCTGTACCGGTTCCTCGGCAGCTTGGCGGCCGACAGCCCCAGTCGCGGGCACACCATCACGCGCCTGCGCGGCGCCCAGGCCGCGTTCCTGCTGCACGGTCTGCGATTGGATCTGCCGCCGGATCTGGCCTATTCGGTCGGACCCGGGCTGACCACGGTCCCGATCGACCACGATGTGATCGCCCGTGTCCGCGCCCGGACCACCGATCCGGTGGACGCGGCGGCGATCGTCACCGCGCTCTTCACCGGCGCCACCGCGATGGAACTCAACGCGATTCCCTGTGTCGCGCTCACCACCGACGCGCTGATCTTCAACGGCCCGATCGGCTACACCCACGCGCCCGATCTGTACGTGTGGGTGATACCGCCGCCGGCGCGAACTCTGCTCTACGACGCCCGCGTCAACCAGGAATCGCGTCCCACGCCGAACAGCAAGCTGTTCACCGGGGCCATCGGCGGCGCGGGCTTCCGCCTGCGCAGGCTCGCCGCGGCATGCGAGGTGACCCTTCCGGACCTGTACCACTGGCACCACAGTTGGATCCGCCACGCCGGACTCCTCCGGATGTCCGAACAACCGGCGCCGGTCCGCAATACCGATCTGCTCTTCGGCCTGAAACTCGCGCCCCGGCCGCGCCGCCGCCGCGCCCGCTGACGTCGACGACGGAGAGCAGGTCACCCGGCGTCGTCGAGGAGATGCCGGGGTGCGGCCTGCCGCCACGAGTCGAGCACGATGGCTTCCAGTTCGTCCCGGTCGTCGAGGGCGATCAGGCGCGCGCGGACCCAGGCGTTGTTGGCTTCGTGCCCGGCGATCCAGAACTTGCCCGGTTCGGCGACGACGAGTTCGTCGCGATCGGCGATGGGACAGCGGATCGCCATCGAGGTCTCCGCATCCGGGAGGGTGAGAAACAGCTTGCCCGCGACCCGGAAGGTCGGCATCCCCCAGGTGAACTGTTCGGATGTCTCCGGAAGTGACAGCGCGACGGACCGGACATCGTCCCCGGTGAAACTCATGCACCGAATCTTTCCAGGCCGGAATGGAACTCTCGGTGCGCGGTCGACGGCCGGACCAACGTTCGTCGAGATCGCGGCGAAGACGTGACGGCGGAGGAATCGGGCGGCGCTCATGTGCAGGCCCGCAACGGCACGATCCACCACGTCACCGCGACCGAACAGGAAGCGTTCGACTGGGCCCGCGAGTACCTCCCGCGCAAGCACAGCCTGTACCCGATGTAGTGCCGGTTTTCCCGCCCTCCGGCTGGGTATGCGGCGGTGTGGGGACGGAGGTCCGCGGTCGGAGGAGTTGCGGGCATGGACTGGTTCACCGCATCCGAATACTGGTTGAGCAGGCAGGTGCTGACCCGCGGCGTCGCGGCCGTCTACCTGATCGCCTTCCTGGCCGCCGCCCGGCAGTTCCGGGCGCTGATCGGTGCGCACGGCATGCTGCCGGTGCCGCGCTTGCTGGCCCGGCGGTCCTTCCGGCAGGCGCCGAGCATCTTCCATTTCCACTATTCCGATCGTTTCTTCGCGGCCGTCTCCTGGTTCGGTGTGGCGCTGTCCGCGGCGCTGGTCGCCGGCGCGGCCGATCTGGTGCCGTTATGGGCGGCGATGCTGTTGTGGGCGACGTTGTGGGTGCTCTACTTGTCGATCGTCAACGTGGGGCAGGAATGGTATGCGTTCGGCTGGGAGTCCCTGCTGCTGGAATGCGGGTTCCTGGTGATCTTCCTCGGCAACGACCGCACCGCGCCGCCGATACTGGTGCTCCTGCTCGCCCGCTGGTTGGCGTTCCGGGTGGAGTTCGGCGCAGGACTGATCAAACTGCGCGGTGACCGGTGCTGGCGCGATCTGACCTGCCTGTACTACCACCATGAGACGCAGCCGATGCCCGGACCGCTGAGCTGGTTCTTCCATCACCTGCCCAAGCCGCTGCACCGGGCCGAGGTGGTGGGCAACCACGTCGCGCAGCTCGTGGTGCCCTTCGGGTTGTTCGCGCCGCAGCCGGTGGCGAGCATCGCCGCGGCCGTCATCGTGATCACGCAGCTGTGGCTGGTGGTGTCGGGCAATTTCGCCTGGCTGAACTGGCTGACCATCATCCTCGCGTGCGGCGCCATCAGCGGGTCCACGGTGGCGGCGGTGCTGCCGGTACCCGCCCCACCACCGCTGCCGGGACCGCCGCTGTGGTTCGCGGGCCTGGTCATCGCGTTCACCGTGCTGGTGGTCGTTCTGAGCTACCGGCCCGCTCGCAACCTGATCTCCAGTCACCAGGCCATGAACCGATCGTTCGACCCTTATCACTTGGTCAACACCTACGGAGCCTTCGGAAGCATCGGCCGCACCCGATACGAGGTGGTCATCGAAGGCACCGAGGAACCCACCGTCACCGACCGGACGCAGTGGAAGGAATACGAGTTCAAGGGCAAACCCGGCGATCCGCGGCGGCTGCCCCGCCAATGGGCCCCCTATCACCTGCGCCTGGACTGGCTCATGTGGTTCGCCGCGGCCTCCCCGCGGTACGCGCAGTCGTGGCTGGGGGCCTTCCTGGCGCGATTGCTGGAAAATGACCCGGCCACCCTGCGTCTGCTGCGGGGCAATCCGTTCCCCGACGTCGCGCCGCGTTTCGTCCGGGCGCAACTGTATCTGTATCGCTTCACCACGCCGCGGGAATTGGCTGACACCCGAGCGTGGTGGCATCGCACGCTGGTGAGCCGCTTCGTTCCGCCCCTTTCCCTGGACGACCTGCACCACCACAGCCACTCCGGCCGACGCTGACCCTCGCAGCGGTGCGCCGGGGCACCGCTGCCAGCGCTCGCAGCCAGATGGATGGGGTGGTATTCGCCACAGTGATGTGGCGACGATGGGCGGCGAAAGCGGGTATGCGCCTGGATGACGCAACCGACCGAAGGAGGATGTCATGTCCATTTCGGCCTCACGCTCGCAGTATCGCGCCCGACGCAGTGACAGCGGTTATCCCGGCACCGAATTCCCCTTCGAATACACCGTCGCGGCATGGGTTCTCGTGGTGGCAGTGCTGAGTATCGCGCTGGCGTTGCTGTAAGAACACCGCCTCGGCCGAGGAAGGCCCGGCCGGAACCCCGCAACGGCTCGAAAGCCGATGCGCGCAGCCGGGCCGCAAGCATTCCACTCACGTGTACAGGAGCTGAGCAGCATCGTGCTCACCGTTCCTCGCATCCCGTTGCTAGACACCGAAACTCGGCGGCGCAACGGTATCGGGTGGACGAGGAGAAGGAGTTCGTTCTGTTGGAGGAAGTACTACGGCCGCTCATCGTCGTGTTCGGCACGGTCGCGCTGACCGTGACGGCCGGGCTGCTGATCGACCGATTGTTGCGTTACATCGCAGGCAGACGTCCGGATACCCAACTACCCACACTGTTGCGCCGGGTGCAACTGCCGGTGCAGGTGTTGTTCGGCGCGGTGGCGTTGCACGCCACCTACCCGCTGGCACACCTCGATCTGCGCCAGGACACGATGATCCGGACCGTCCTGGCCGCCGGGGCGATCATTGCGGCGGCCTGGGTCGTCATCCGTGCCGCCGACGCGGTCGCGGAGAACCTGCTGCGTTCCTATGCGCGGCGTACCCAGGACATCACGCGGGTGCGGCAACTGCGTACCCAACTCGGCTTGGTACGCCGGATCGTCACCTCGGTTCTGGTGGTCACCACCGCCGCCGTGACGATCCTGCTGCTGGTGCCGAGTCTGCGGACGCTGGGCACCTCACTGCTGGCCTCGGCGGGGGTGATCGGCATCATCGCCGGTGTCGCCGCGCAGTCGACCTTGAGCAACCTGATCGCCGGATTGCAGATCGCCTTCGGCGACTCGGTCAAGATCGGGGACACCGTCGTCGTCGAGGGGGAGTGGGGCATCGTCGAGGAGATCACCCTCGCTTTTCTCACCGTGCGGATCTGGGACGACCGGAGGCTGACCATGCCGGTCTCCTACTTCAACAACAAGCCGTACGAGAACTGGTCGCGCGGCGGGCCGCAGATCACCGGCACGGTCTACTTGTACCTCGATCACAGCACACCGGTGCCGCTGCTGCGTGAGCATCTGCAGGAGTATCTGCGCACCCGCGCGGACTGGGACGGTCGCGACTGGAGTTTGCAGGTCACCGACAGCACGCCGACGAATATCGTGGTGCGCGCGACGATGTCGGCGGCCGATGCCGACGACGTGTGGAACCTGCGCTGCGCGGTCCGCGAGGAAATGCTGGACTGGCTCGGTCGCAACCACCCTCACGCCCTGCCGAAGATCTCCACCGCGATCACCGACTCCGCCACCGGTGACCGCCACTTGGCGCTGGCGGGCGACCGCGGCGACGGTTTCGGTGACTGACCCGTCGGACAGCTCCACATAAGACCGCCGCAGCAGGCGATCGATTACCTGTACTCGACCTCGTTGCCGCTACACCGGCTGCTCGGTGACCGGCGGTCCGCCTTCGAACAAGCGGTCACCGAGGCGTTGCTCGCGATCGACTCGGACGGATGCTTCGCCGAACCCGTCACCCTGGAAGTGCTGACCGCCACCAAGCGTTGGCGGCGGGTGCGGCGGTCGCCGGTAGCGGGTTGCCGCACAGTCTGGAGTGATCGAGGGGGCCGCGCTGCGGGTCAGTGCTGCGGAAGGGTATGCAGAATCACCTGGCCCAATCGACCGGACAGTATTCGTGCCGTGAGGTAGGTGTGCTCGGGTTGCCTGTGCCGATCCGTCGGCGAGCCGGGATTGAGCAAGCGCAGCCCGGTGCCGGTGACGCTGTCCCAGGGGATGTGGCTGTGCCCGAAGACGAGCACATCGGTGTCGGGAAAGTCTCGGGCGCAGCGTGCTTCCCGGCCCTTCGCGGGGCCGGTCTCGTGCACCACCGCCAGCCGAAGTCCCCCGACTTCGGCATGGGCGATCTCGGGCAACCGTGCGCGCAATTCCGGCCCGTCATTGTTGCCGTAGACGCCGATGAGGCGTGCGCTGCGCGCTTCGAGCCGATCCAGCAGGGCCACTTCTACCCAATCGCCCGCGTGCACGATCACGTCCGCCGCCTCGACCTCGCGCCAGAGCGTCTCCGGCAGATCCCGCGCGCGCTTGGGCACGTGCGTATCGGAGATGATGAGCAACCGCATGATGACCGGTGTACCACGCCGGGAATCGGATCAGCCGACTCGCGTACGAGCGGTTTCATCGGCGGCGCATTATCCCGGTCGATCCGCGGGTCGGGTGACGCGTTCTCCGAGTGATATCTATCACATCTACTCGGCGGTCCCGGCGAGATTGGACGTCCGAGTGTGGGTATGCCGGGCGTGACGGTGACGCAGCGCGGCGCACCGGTGCGACAGTTTCCATCGCGTTGTCCGGGAGGGCTTGTGTCTTCGATGCTTTCGTTTCTCGTGCTGATGCTCATGCTGCCGGGGATGGCGACTGTCGCTGCGTATGCGACGGTGGCGGTCAGCGTGTGGCTCGAGGAGCGTCGCGACGCCGGCGAGGCCGTAGTGCCTGTCGAAGCGCGCCGGTCGTAGGCGTCGGGCGTTCAGCTGCGGAGGCGGCGCGACCAGCGCGGCCTTTCCCGGGGTCGAGGCGCGGCGCGCCAGTCGATACCCGCGGCAGCCGCGAAGGCGGCCGCGTCAGCGGAGGTCGTCGTCTTCGGGTGCGCGCGAGCCCAGGCGGTGAAGCGTGCGGTGAAGTCGCCGTCACACGCGTGCACCAGCAGCGGAAAGCGACGCGCCACCTCCTCGGCCCGCTTGGAGAGCAATGCGTCCGCTGCCGCGCCGACGGCGTCCGCATCGAATCCCGCGGGCACCGCGCCCCCCGCGACGAGTGCCCGCACCAGCGCCGCTTGCCGCTCGGCCAATGTCGGGCGGTCCGTTGCCCGCGCCCGGCCGGACGGGGAACTCATGCGGGTACCGCCCTGGCGCCGCTTGTGATCGGCCGGCGGCCGGCGGCGGCGGCGATGGCGTCCAGCTCGGCGAGCAACTCGGGCGCGGGCGGATAGTTGCCGTCGCGCTCCAGCATCATCGGCGCCGGATGCCGGGCGGTGAATTCCGCGACCAGTGCGAGTACCTCGGGGGGCAGCGGGTCGGTGTGGGTGTCGTGGTAGCGGCCGCCGGATTCGTGACCGCCCGCGACGTGGCAGTAGGCCACGTGTTCGGCGGGCAGGCGCAGGAGCTCGGTGAGGGGGTCGCGACCCCGGTTGCGGGCGTTCGCGTAGACATTGGCGAGATCCAGCAGCAGCGACACACCGGTCCGGTCGACGAGTTCGGCCAGGAATTCCGCTTCGGTGTACTCGTCGTCGGGCCAGTCGAACAGCGTGGCGATGTTCTCCACGGCGAGGGGAACATCCAGTGCCGCGCGGGTGCGGGTGATGTTGCCGGTGAGGGCGTCGAGCGCTTCCCGGGTACGCGGTACCGGCAGAAGATGGCCGGCTTCCAGACCGCCCGCCCGGACGAAAGCGATGTGCTCACTCACCAGCGGAGCGGCGACGGCAGCCGCACAGGCCGCCAAGTGCTCGACGCGGTGGCCTGCCACCGGCTCGGCACCGCCGAGCGACAGCGAAATGCCGTGCGGCACCACGGCGACGCCTCGAGCGCGCAGTGCGGCCAGCTCCTCGGGCACGGCGAGCTGCCCGGCGCGCTGACGATCCGGGGGCAGCGACTCGGCGATGACCTCGCAGAACCCGAGCCCCGGCAAGGCGGCTATGAGCCCGCAGATCTCGGGCCGCCAGCCGATACCGAGCGCCCCCGGCGGCAGCGGCCCGGGCTCATCCACCGCAACCGCCGCAGCCCCCGCCCCCGCCGCAGCCGCCCCCGTCTCCGCCACCGCTGTCCCCACCCCCGCCGCCGCTCGACGCACTCGGCGGCACGACTGCCTGGGCAAGGCCGGGATCCAGCGCGATCAGCGCGCCGATACCGAAAACGGCGGCCGCGAGCGCCGCGCTCTCGGCGCCATAGGTCGCGTAGGACGGTGAATAGCTCGGCCCGAGATGCCGATTGCGCTCGGTCGCGGCGTCCCGGGCACGGACACCGAGCGCGGTCAGCCGAGGCTTGCGTACCACCAGCCAGTAGCCGAACGCCTGCGCGATCACCAGCACCACCAGAACACCCACCGGGTTTCCGTGCGAAGCGCCCGCGATGACCCGCACCAGGCCGAGCGCGCCGGTGACCAGGATCGGCATACCCGCGTCGCGCAGACCGTGCCGCATGCCGGGACCGGGGAAGTACCCGAGATCCACCATCCTGGCGCGCAGCGCCTCGAGGGCGGCGGGTGATCCGCCCACAATCGCATTGACGCTCTTGCGCTGACCTGTGGCAAGCCGGTCGTACACCGACACGGTGAACGGATCCAGCTGTCCACGCTCCTGCGCCGTGAGGGCGCGAACCGGCGCGGCCGCCGAGTCGATCGCCTCGAGCGCCCGCAGCCGCGCCATTGCCGCCAATGCGGCGTTCTGGTCGCCGAACAGCAGCCCCACCTCGGGCGAGGTCAACTCCGCGCCCGGCACGGTGACCGCGTCGGCGTCCGGATCGGCGCCGGTGACCCGTGACCGCAGCCAGATCCCGGCGATCACCGCCACCAGCACCAGCGGCAAGTAGATGGCCAAGAACTGCGGCCCGGAGATCCCCCAGGTATCACCGGCTGCGACAAGGCCGTCCGAGCCCACCCCGATTACATTCATCATCCACCTCGGAATCGGTCCAACTGCACTCAGTATCGGGCCGCGGGGGTCGGCACGCCATGCCGAATCGCCGCGGTCCGCAGATGTGGCCGAGACTCGCCCGCTGGTCACACCTGTGGCCGGCCGGTTTCCCATGGGATCGCCAGGGCAATCGGTCACCATGGATGCCGATAACACGAGCCGACCGGCGCAGACAGCAGACACGACGCCGAGCAGCGCACAAGGTTCCGGCCGAGTCACGCCCGACGACTTGCGCCGGCTACTGGCCGGCGACGAACCGGACGCGCGCCTGGTCCTGGAAGAGGGACAGATCAGGATCGAACGCGGTTGCGGGTCCGAACCGCGCGGAATGCTCATCCTCTCGCGAGCCGACCTGGCCGACCGGCTGGGAGCCGATCCGGACGCCGCGGCACTGGCCACGGCCGCCGCCGAGTTGGACGCCGAGGTCCGCCTCCGCGGTGCCTGAAGCGCATCGGCGGGCAGGGCGGACAGTCGACGGGCTGCCGCTGGGCGCCTCTGCGAGGGCATGTTTCGGAGATGTGCCGAAACGATCGGTCGTCCACCCGCCGAAACCGCGGCTCGATCGCGTGATGCCCGGGCAAGGCCGCGAAGATCGGCGTCTCCGGCCGCTCAGCGCGCAGTTGACCAGCGCGGATACTCGGTAGACGACTCGGCCGCACTCGAAATATTGGTTTGCCCGGCCGTGCGCCGAATGAGCACCATATATCGGCATGGACATCGAACCGCGCTACGCACTCGCACCAGGTGTGGGGCCACCGCAACGAATCGAAGTCGGAGATCTGCTGTTGCGGCGCTGGCTGCCGGCGGATCTGCTGCCGCGACTCGAGGCGATCAACGCGTCGTTCGACGAGATCCACCCCTGGATGGACTGGCTCGCCGAACCGGCGACACTCGACGGTCAACGTGCGTTCAGCCGGGAAACGGACGAGAGCTGGCCCAGCGCCGCCGGAAGCTTCAACTTCGGCATCTTCGACGCCGATGGCAACGTGCTCGGCGCGATCGGTCTGCACGACCGACTCGGTTCCGGAGCCGTGGAGATCGGCTACTGGTGTCACACCGCGCACTCCGGCAAGGGGGTGATCACCCGCAGCGCGGCCGCCTTGACCCGTATCGTGCTGGCACTACCCGGTGTCGACCGTGCCGAGATCCATTGCGACGAGGCCAATGTGCGCAGTGCCGCGGTCGCCCGGCGGCTCGGCTACCGGCTGGATCGAATCGAGCCACGCGAGAGACGCGCGCCCGCGGAGTCCGGGCGTGGGATGTACTGGGTCATGCAGCGGTGATCACCCACCCGGTCTCAACTCCTTGTCAGCGCTGAATCCGTCGCGGTGGCGACAGGTGCGCTCGGTTCGTGGACAGCGGCGCCGCGGTCGGCGTCGTAGAGTTCGGCGATTTCGGTGGCGTACTTCTCGGCGATCACTCGCCGCTTGAGTTTCATGGTGAGGGTGACTTCGTCGCCGCCTGCCTCCCAGAAGGTGGGCAAGAGGCGGAACCGCTTGACCTGCTCCACCCGCGAGAGTCGAGCGTTGCCCGCGGCGATACCCGCGGCGATCCGCTCGATGACACCGGCGTCGGCCGACAAGGCCGCCGCCGACGGATCGGGCAGATGGTTGCGCGCGGCGTACGGTCCGGCGGATTCGGCGTCGAGTACGACCAGCGCCGTGTTGTACGGGCGGCCGTCGCCGATCACGGCGATGGCCCCGATCAGCGGTGTCGCCGCTTTGATCGCGTTCTCGATGTTGGTGGGAGACATGTTCTTCCCGGCGGAGTTGATGATCAACTCCTTCTTGCGGTCCACGACCCGGAGGTAGCCGTCATCATCGATGGTGATCACATCGCCCGTACTCAGCCAGCCCTCGGAGTCGACAGCCTCGGCGGTTTTGCCGGGCTCTCCGCGATACCCCTTCATCACCAGCGGTCCGCGCACGTGCAGTTCGCCGTCGTCGGCGAGCCTGGCCCGCATGCCCGGCAGCAGCTTGCCCACGGTGCCCAGTCTGGCTTCCCCGGGATGGCTGACGCTGCAGATGCAGGTGAGTTCGGACATGCCCCAGATCTCGGCGATCGGGATCCCGAGTCCGGCGAAGAAGCCGAGCGTTTCGGCTGGGATGGGCGCCGCGCCGGATATCGCCCAGCGAACCCGGTCGAGACCTAGTTTCGCGCGCAGCCCGGACAGGACGAGCCGGTCGGCGCGTGCCCACTCGGCGGCGACCGCTTCCGGGACCGGCTCCCCGCTCGATTGGTGCGCACTGCGGCGGGCGGCGACCGCCAAGGCCCAGTGCAGTGCGGCCCGGCGGTCCTCGGCCGGTTCGTTGGCGACGGCGAATTCGATTGCCGCCTTCAGCTTTTCCCATACGCGAGGCACGGCACCCCAGATCGTGGGGTGCAGGTCGGCCAACGCGGCACCGATCCCGGTGGGGTCGGCGACACAGGTCACCTGGGTGCCGAAGACCTCCTGGAAGTAGAGCGCGGTCAGCCGGTCCGCGATGTGCGCGGTCGGCATATAGGACGTGATCGTGTCGCCGAAGCGGATTCCCAGCACCTGATCGACGGCGTAGCACTCGAACATCAGGTTCGCGTGCGTCGTCTCTACCCCCTTGGGGTTCCCGGTGGTCCCCGACGTATAGATCAGCGTGGCGATGTCATCCGGCCGGACCGCGCGCCAAGCGGCGTCGAAGTCGAAGTTCTCTTCGCCCGCGGCGATCACGCCGGCGACCGGCAAGGTGCCCTCGGGTGCGTCGTCGACGCAGATGATGTGGTCGAGTTCCACTCCGCTCGCGCGGATCAGCTCGACATACCGAGGCTCGCACATCACCAGTCGCGCACCGGCATTGCCGAGCACGTACGCGATCTGCTCCGGTGCGGCGGTGTTGTACACCGAGAAACTGGTGGCGCCGAGATGCTGAGCCCCGACTTCCAGGGGGTAGAAATCGATGCGATTGGACATCATCGAGGCCACGGTGTCGCCGCGCCGCACTCCCAGCGCCGACAGTCCGGCGGCGACTCGCCGGACCTGCGCCGCGTACTCACGCCAAGTGAGGGTGGCGGCGTCCCCGGGGATGCGGAGTGCGACCGCGTCGGGATCGACGGTCGCGTTGTGCTGGAAGGCCGCGGGGAGTGTGTCGAAGCGTCGGGTGCTCACGGGTTGAATTCCTTCGGGTGGAGTGACGCGGGCTGCGGCCGGATCATGCCGAGCGGCGCCGAGATGGAAGGCCGCGAGCCGCCGTGACCGGAGTACGGCGACCGCGTGCGAGATGACACGGGCTCGGTCGTTACGACGGGATCGCGCGGGCTTCGACCCTGCGCAGTAGGTCGTGTACGCGGGTGTCGCGTGCGAGTGCGCTGTCGAGTACGACGTTGACCGCCCCGCGCAGCAGTGCGTAGGGCTCCCAGCCCGCCGGTGCGATGGTGCGCGCCGCACGCCGCTCGATTCCGTCGGCGATGGTACGGGCCGCCTGCGCGGCGGAGATCCGCACGTTCAACGGCCACGGCAGCAGATCGTCCAGTTCCCGGCCGAGCTCGTCGTGATCGAGGGTGTCGTGCGTCATCCGGGTGTCCACGATGCCGAAGTAGGCGATGCCGGCCGAAGCGCCGAAGGGCGCCAGTTCCACGCGCAGTGCCCGCCCGAGTTGTTCGACCGCCGCTTTGCTGATCATGTACGGGGCTCCCGCCATGCCGGGGGCGAACGCCGCGCACGACGACACCACGACGACGTGACCGCCCGCGGTGACGATGTGGTCGAGCGCGGGGCGCACCGTGTTGAACACACCGGTGAGGTTGATGTCCATGACGCGATCGAAGTCCCGCCCGTCGAGCGTGCGCACCGTCGCCGGGCGAGGTACCACGCCGGCGTTCGCCACCACCACGTCCAAGCGGCCGAAATGGTCGGTGGCCTGCTCGATCGCTGCGCGCATCGCCGAGCGGTCGGTGACGTCGGCGGTGATGGCCAGGGCGCGCTCGCCCAGCGCCGCGGCTGCGGCGTCGACCGCGTCCTGCTCGACGTCGACGAGGACGACCGAAGCCCGCCTGCGGTGCAGTACCTCCGCCAATTCGCGCCCGATACCGCGGCCCGCGCCCGTGATGAGTGCGACCCGGCCCTGGACCGAACAGCCGCGGCGCCCTCGGCCGATCGAGAAGATGTCGTGGATCATCGGCTCACCTCGTAGGCTCCGGCGTCGAACCGGCTGGTGCGTTGCCGGTATTCGAAACTCCAGTTCGGATACAGACCGGCATTGAGCCCGTCCGGCGTCTGGTAGTAGCTCTGGCATCCGCCGGTCAGCCATACCGTCGACGAACTACGGCGCGCCATCTCCGCGACGAAAGCCGCCTGCGCCGCCGGGCGCACCTCGACACGCCGCGCGCCGGAGGACCGTGCGTTGCGCAAGGCGTCGACGATATACGCGATCTGGGATTCGATCATGTAGATCGCGGACTGGTTGCCTGCGGCGCCGAAGGGGCCGAGCGTGCAGAAGAAGTTGGGGAACCCGGCCACCGCCACACCGAGGTAGCTCTGCGGTCGCCGGCGGTAGAGCTGTGCGAGTGTCTGCCCGTCGCGTCCGGCGTAGCGTTCGTAGGCGGTCGGGATCGAGGTGAAGCCGGTGCCGAAGATGATGGTGTCCACCGGGTGCTCGCTGCCGTCGCGCAGCAGGATCGAGTGCGGCCGGATCTCGGCGATGGGCTGGGTGACGACGTCGACGTTCGGCTGGTCGAGTGCCGGTAGGTAGGTGTCGGAGAAGATGGCGCGTTTGCACCCGATGACGTAGTCGGGTGTGAGCTTCTCGCGCAGATCCCGATCGCGCACCTGACGCAGCAGCTGCAACCGGCCGAGTGCTTCGTAGGGGTGCCGGAAGCGTTGATCGACCAGCGAGATGAGCCCGAACGTCTCGATCGCCGCGTAGAACCCGCCGCGGATCGCGCGTTGCGCCAGCGGAATACGCCGGAGCAGCCGCCGTTCCAGGTCGCGGGTGCGGCGGTCCATGCGCGGGACGATCCAGGGGGCCGATCGCTGGAACAGCAGCAGCTGAGCCACCTTCGGCTGGATCTCCGGGACGAACTGCACCGCCGAGGCGCCGGTGCCGATCACCGCGACCCGCTCGCCGGTGAGATCGTGGTCGTGATCCCAGTGCAGGGAGTGGAATGACGTGCCCGCGAACGACTCGATACCGGGCAACTGCGGATACTTCGCCTCCGCGAAGAGCCCGGTGGCGGAGAGCAGGAAGTTCGCGGTGAGCGTTCCGCGCGAGGTCTCGATCCGCCAGAGCGATTGCCCCTCATCCCACCGGGCATCCAGCAGTTCGGCGCCGAACCTGATGTGCCGCACGACATCGTGTTCGACGGCCACCGCGCGGATGTAGTCGAGGATCTCGCCCTGCCGCCCGTAGGTGCGCGACCAGTCGGGATTGGGCGCGAAGGAGTAGCTGTAGAGGTGGGACGGCACATCACAGGCACAACCGGGATAGGTGTTGGCGCGCCACGTGCCGCCGAGATCGTCGGCTCGTTCGAGGATGACCAGGTCGTCGAATCCGGCCTCGCGCAGCTTGATCGCCAGGCCGATGCCGCCCAGTCCCGCGCCGACGATCGCTACGGGTATGTGCTCGATCGGGTCGGATGTCACTGGTGCTTCCTTCCGTGCAGGATTCCGACGAGGAGGTCGGCGATCGTGTCCGCGCGACGGTCGCGCCGGAACGAGGTGAGCGGCAGCGGGGACGGGAAGCGCAGGCGCGTGGTGGCTTTGGCGTAGGTGAATTCCCGCAAGCCGTCCGGGCCGTGGACCCGGCCGAAGCCCGAAGCGCCCACACCGCCGAGCGGCAGAGCCGGGATGGTGGCGTGCGCGACGAACGCGTTGATCGAAATGCCGCCCGCACGGATGCGGTCGGCGATCTCACGTCCGCGGCGGCGGGCGAAGACGGTGCCGCCCAGCCCGTACGCGCCGCGGTTGACCAGTTCGACGGCCTCGTCCATGTCCCGGACCTTGGTGACCGTCAGCGTGGGACCGAACGTTTCTTCCGTCACCGCTGCCGCGTCCTCCGGGACGTCGACCAGGATGGTCGGCTGGACGAACTGGCGATCGATCGCGTCCGGGCCGCCGAGCACGGCCCGGGCGCCGCGCGCGATGGCGTCCTCGATGTGGTGGCGGATGATCGAGAGCTGTTTGGGCATGGTGATGGGTCCGATCTTCGACCCCTCCCCGCCTGCCTCGATCTCGGCCGCTGCCGCCACCAGCTCGGCGAGGAACTCCGCGTAGACGTCGGCATGGACGTACACGCGCTCCACGGCCAGGCAGGTCTGCCCCGCGTTGGACAACCCGCCCCACACCGCCGCGTCGGCGGCGGCGATCAGGTCGGCATCGGCGTCCACGATCAATGCGTCCTTGCCGCCGCACTCCATCAGCACCGGCGTGAGATTCTCCGCGCACGCCGCCATCACCAGCTTGCCGGTGGCGGTGGAACCGGTGAACCCGATCTTGCCGACATCGCTGCGGCACAGCGCGTTCCCGGTGTCGCCGAGGCCGGTGATCACCTGCAGCACCGGCTCGGCGGGGGCGGTGCGGGCGAACGTCTCCGCGAGCCACAGTCCGACGCCCGGGGTGTACTCGCTGGGTTTGAACACCACGGCGTTCCCGGCGGCCAACGCGAAGGAGATGGAACCGAGCGGAGTGAACACCGGGTAGTTCCACGGGCCGATGACGCCGACCACCCCGAGGGGACGGTATTCGACCGTGGCCGCCTGGTTGAACGTCAGCAGGCTCGACGGCACGCCACGGCGCCCGAGGACCTTCTCGGCGTTGCGCGCCGCCCACCGCAAGTGTTCGAGCGCCATGGCGATCTCGAGCTTGGCGTCGGAGATCGGCTTGCCCATCTCCCGGTGGATCACCTCGGCCAGTTCCGCACGGCCCGAGGCGATCTCGGCGCGCCATGCATCCAGGTACCGAGCGCGCCGAGCGAAGCCGAGGCCGCGCCACCAGGCCGCGGCGCGGTGGGCGGTGGCGACGGCGGCATCGACGGCATGGCGGTCGTGGACCGGGTAGGTGCCGACCACCGCGCCGGTGGCAGGGTCGTGCACGTCGAAGGTCGAGACCGCGGACTGTGCGGGGTCCTCGGTCGAGACGCTCATCGGGTCGTCTCGCCGGATCGGCAACGGATAGACAACGCTGTCCCTTTCGTACGACGGTCTCAGAGGTCGACCACGAGGTGTTCGCCCGCGGCGCGCGAGACGCAGACCAGCATCCGGTTCTCGCGTTCGGCCGCGGTGAGCAAGCGGTCACGGTGGTCGACGGCGCCGGAGACGACCGCGACCTTGCAGGTGCCGCAGAAACCTTGGCGGCAGGAGTAGGGGGTGTCCGGCAACGCGCGGTGAATCGCCGTGAGCGCCGTCTCGTCGGCCGCGACCCGGACGGTGGTGCCGGTGCGGGCCAGGGTGAGGTCGAATTCCGCGCCGTCGGCGACCGGGAGCGCGGAGAACCGTTCGGTGTGCAGCGAGCCGGTCGGGTTGAGCTCGAACATGCACCGCTGCGCCGCCTCCAGCATCGGCGGCGGCCCGCACACGTACACCGCGGCGCCGGGTTCGGCGCGCGACAGCAGGGCGGCGACATCCGGTGGGCCGAATTCGTCGTCCGGCCTGATCTCGGCATCGGGTAGGTCGGCGAGGAACGGCATGGTCGCGCGCGAGCGGCCCACATACACCAGGCGTCCACGGGCACCCGCGGCCTCGACCATCGGCATGATCGGCGTGATGCCGATGCCACCGGCCAGGAACAGATACGACGGTGCGTCGACGAGGGTGAACGCGTTGCGTGGCCCCCGAATCCGCAGACGGTCGCCGACTCGCAGCGATCGGTGGATTTCGCGGGATCCGCCCCCGCCTTCCGGGATGAGCCGCACCGCGATGCGATACCGGAACCGGTCGCTCGGATCGCCGCACAAGGAGTACTGGCGCCGGCGTCCCGACGGCAGGAAGACGTCCACGTGAGCGCCCGGCCGCCATGCGGGCAGCGGACCGCCATCGGCGGCGCGCAGCGTCAAGCTCACCACGTCGGCGGCCGCGCGATCGATCGCGGCGATCGTGGTGTCGATGTCGAATCCCGTGCCGTGCACCATGTTCGGGCGCGACAGGAGCGGCGCGGCGCGTCCGGTGACGAACACCTTCCGATAGATGTCCATGACATCGCCGATCAGACGCAGTCCCGCTGGCGCGGGGCGGTCGGTCACGGCAGACGATCCGCTCATCGGTGCGCCGCCCGCGCGGCAGGCGAGTGCGCCAGGTAGCGCAGGGCGGTGTCCATCGGCCCCAGTTGGGACGGGTGGAAGCCCGGCCGCAGGTATCGCGGCATCTCGGTGAAGAAGACCGTCCACTTCGGGATGACTCCGCGCCGGGTCGCGCTCCAGAACTGGAGCGCCCAGAACCGGCCCTTCCGCGGCGACGGGTCCTTCCGGTACAGGTAGGCGGTCGAGACGATGAACAGCGGCAGCAACGTGGCGCCGGCCAGGATCGCCGTGCGGGCCTTGCGCGCGTAGCTGCCGTCGAGATGCATGAACGCGTCGTAGACGACGCTGCGATGCTCCACCTCTTCGGCGCCGTGCCACCGGACCAGGTCCAGCATCGCCGGGTGCATGCCCTTCGCTTCGAGGATGTCGGCGTTGAGCAGCCATTCCCCGAGTACCGCGGTGTAGTGCTCCATGCCCGCGAACAGGCCGAGCCGTTCCTTGAGCCACTCCTCCCGGGCGCGCCCGGTCAGGCCGTGGTCACCGAGGATGCGATCGACGAGCCAGGCGATCTTGTTGACGTACGAGTCGACATCCAGGCCGATGGATTGCAGATGCCTGCGCGCGGCCTCATGACTGTTCGCGTGCATGGTCTCCTGACCGATGAACCCCGTCACCTCCTCCCGCAGCCGCTCGTCGTCGATGTGGGGGAGGGCCTCGGTCAACGCCTGTGCCATGGCTCGTTCACCTTCGGGCAGAACCAGGTGCATCACATTGACGATGTGGGTGGCCAACGCCTCGCCCGGCACGTAGTGCATGGGCACCGAATCGAAATCGAAATGGACGTCGCGCGCATGGATGGCATGCGCTTCGTCTCGATACCGGCGCTGCGTCGCGCCTGCCTGCTCAGCCATGACCCGACCATACATAGCTACAAATCGTATTGCAATGTTGCAGCAACAATGCGGTCTGGATGTTGCAGGAGGGTGCGTTCTTGCTAGCGTTGCCTTATGCCCACCGCGTCGAAAGCCACCGCGAGCAGCGAGAACGTCGCCGGTACTCCGGTCACCCGGATCTTGGACGCGGCCCTGGTGCTCTTCGAGCAAGTCGGTGTCAAGAAGACGACGATCGAGGAAGTGGCGCGAAAGGCGGGCGTGGACCGGGTGACGGTCTATCGCCACGTCGGCGGTCGCGACGACCTGGTGCAAGCCGTGATCAGCCGCGAGGTGGCCGCGGTGCTCGCCGAGATCACCGAGATCGCCGACCGCCACGACGACCTGGGCGATCTCGTCGCCGACATCTTCGTCACCGTCATCACCCGCTGGCGTACGAATCCACTGGTCGAACGCATGCTGGCGCTGGAACCGGCGCGCGTGGTCCTGAAACTCACCGTCGAGGGCGCGGGCCCGTTCGCGATGTCCGTGCACACCACCGACGCCGCGCTACAGCGCGCCGTCGAGCGGGGGATCCTCTTGCCCGCACCGGATCTGACCACTCGTGCGGAGATCGTGTGCCGGATCGTCCACTCGCTGATCCTCGCGCCGCACGGACTCACCGAACTGCGAACCGACGAGCAGCTGGGCGATTTCGCGCGCACGTACCTGGTGCCGGTGGTAGCAGGCTGCCCGGCAACCACATTCGGTGACTTGTAGGGTTTGGGCGGGGCCGGAAAGATGTCCGGCGCGCGGGAAGGGACGGCGGGGATGTCGGACGCTTCGGTCGAGGTGCTCCTGGACGACTTCGAGAGCAAGGACAAGTGGGAGATCGGCGGGGCCGGTGCGGACCGGACGCATCTCACGACGTTCGCCGAAGGCGCGCCGAGCAAGCGGCCCGGCGTGTACGCCGACGGTGTCGCCGGTGCCGACCATCGGGCGCTCGTGCTGCTGATCCGGTCGGCGACCGACGATCTCGAGGTCGACCTCGTGGCCAGGCCCGGGCAGGCGTTCTCGATCGCCGGACGACTGACGGCCCTGCGCCTGTGGGTGCGTTCGCCGCACGCGTCGATCCGGGTGTCCGCGCGACTGCACAGCGCCGGACAAGGCGAGCGCGATTTTATTCTGGGCAGCGTCTCCGCGGCCGGAGAATGGCAGCGTCTCGAACACGAACCGGCCGACCCGGTGGACGACGGCGACCTCGTCGCTTTGACGATCCGGCTCGGCGAGGTGGTGAAGCGGGAAGGGGAGCTCATGATTCTGCTCGACGACCTGACCGCTCGCACCACGGCGTGAGGACCGGATCGGGGCTGTCGGACCGGGTTCGGACGGTCTGCACTCCCGGCGGCACACCTTCGACCAGCCGTTCCGGACCCGATTGTGAGCCAGTGAATTCCGTTGCGCCTCTCCCACTCCGGGCCACGGGTACGCGAAAAGCGTACCCGGCGCTGCTCGGGCCGCCGAGGGTGGAGCCGGCTTCTTCTGCGCACCCGCGGCGTCGCCACCGTGCGCCCAGCCCGAGTCCCCGGTCGGTCACGGTTTCGTCTTGTCGGTGTGGTTCAGCGTATTTCGGACTCGGCCGGGGTGGGATCCATCACTCCGACCGCGTCCTGTGATGTGCCGTTGCTGAGCGCCCCGACGAACCCGTACTCGCGATCGCGCCCTCTGCGGCGGAGCGTTCCGGTATGGCGTGGGTAGCCGGGGCCGGGAGCATCGTTCGCGATCCGTTGTGATGCCGATACCTCCTCCGGCCTGGAACGATGCGCATCTACCCGCTCCTGCCGAATAGCGAAAAGTGTGCTGTTCTGCTTATGCAGGGGGAGGCGAACGTCGCGCCGTGGGTAGCCGAGCGGCTGCGGACGGGTCGCCGGACATCGTCCCGCTGACCGCGTCACGAAGCGTTTTACCATGGGGCCGCGCACTTCTGGCTTGATACCGCCGACTCGGTACGCGGCTCGACGATCTTGCCATCCACAGAGCTTCAGCCAACGAAGAGTTCAGGTAGCTCAATGTTGACTATGCGCTGTGAAGGAGGAGGGGTGGTGAACGCGATGACCTGTGAGGTGGCCGTCGTCGGTGCGGGGTTCGGCGGCATCGGGATGGGAGTCGGGTTGCGGCGGGCCGGGATCACCGATTTCGTGATCTTCGACCGGGGCGATGACGTGGGCGGGGTCTGGCGGGACAACACCTATCCAGGGTGCTCCTGTGATGTGCCGTCCCACCTGTACTCGTTCTCGTTCGCCCCCTACCGCAGTCGGCGCACCCGGTTTCCGCGCCAAGCGGAGATCCTGGAATATCTGCGCCAAGTCGCCGCCGACCACGGCTTGGCACCGCATTTGAGATTGGGGACCGCGGTCGACGAGGCCACCTATCTGGAAGACGAGGGCAGGTGGGAACTGACCACCTCCGACGGGCAGCGTGTATTCGCCGACGTGGTGATCTTCGCCGTGGGACAGCTGCACCGGCCGAACGTTCCCGATATCGCCGGGCGGGCGGAATTCGCCGGGCCCTCCTTTCATTCCGCGCGGTGGGACCACCGCCAGGACCTACGCGGGGTGGAGGTGGCCGTGATCGGCACGGGCTCGAGCGCGGCTCAGATGCTGCCGACCTTGGCCGCGACCGCCCGCCGCGTCCGCGTCTTCCAGCGCACGCCGCACTGGGTACTGCCCAAACCGGCCGCCGATTTCGGACCGCTCTCCCGCGCGGGGCTGCGGCTGCCCGGCGCCCACCGCCTCTACCGCCGAGCCCTGTACTACGGTGCCGACGTCGTGCTCGCGCCGATCATGCGCCGGGGTTGGTCGGCGCGTCCAGCCGAGTGGGCTGCCCGACGGTATCTGCGCAGCCGGATCGAGGACCCGCAATTGCGCGCGAAGCTCACACCCGACTATCCGCTGGGGGGCAAGCGCATCATCTTCGACAGCGACTACTACTCGACCTTGACCCGGGAGAACGTCGAGCTGATCACCGCCCCCATCACCCGGATCACCTGCGACGGACTGCTCACCGCCGACGGCGCGCACCATCGGGCCGACGTGATCATCTACGCCACCGGCTTCCGCGCCCCGGAATTCCTGGTTCCGATCACCGTGCGCGGACGCGGGGGAGAATGCCTGCACGAGCAATGGCGCTCGGGCGCGACAGCGCTCCTGGGCGTGGCGGTTCCCGGGTTTCCGAACGCCTTCCTGATCGCCGGGCCGAACAGCTTCAATCCCGCGGGAAGTAACCCGGCGATGAAGGAATGCCAGATCGACTACATCGTTCGTTGCCTGCGCTGGCGTGACCGGATCGGCGCGTCCACGATCGAAGTGCGAGCGTCCGCGATGCGGACACACCAGCAGTGGATCGAGCGGGCTGTCGCGAAGACGGTGTGGCCCGCCGTGGGCACGAGTTGGTACAAGCACGACAGCGGGCGCGTCACCAACCCATGGCCGGCCTCGGCCCGTACTTTCGACCGCGCATTGCGGCGACCGCCGTCCGAATCGTTCCGCTTCGTCCCATCCGATCCGGCGACGCCGGACCGGAAGCATCCGAAACGCGGGAAACGGACGAAGAAATCCGCGCCGCCGGTGCAGTCCGAGGAACCGACGGTGCGCGCCGAATAGCGGGCTCGGCCGAGTCGCGCTCGCGCCGCTACTTCGGCGCACGCGTCGGCTCGGTCGCGTCACGGCTACGGAGTGATCGGTTCGTAAAGCGCGATGTGCCAGACAGAATCGGGTGTCGGCCGTATGACGGCGCGGCGTTCGTGCGGTCCGGTAACCGGCTGCGCCACCTCGAAACCTCTGGTGCGCAGCCGGTTCAGCGCGAGATCCAGGTCGTCCACCTTGATCGCGAGGAACGACGTGTCGTCGTCGCGGTCGGTGCCCGCGAGCACGACGCGGACGCCGTTGCTGTCGAACTGGGCCCAGCGGTCGCCGTCGACGAGGGTGGGCCCGGCGCCGAAGACGGCGGTCAGCAGTGCCACGGTGGCGGGCAAGTCGTCGGTGGGGTAGGCGGGGCCGATTCGCTGGATCGTCATCAGTGCTCCGTAACAGCGCGGGTGCGGGCTCGTGTGGGGCGGCGCTCGGCGGACGCGGTGCGAACGGCCGCGTAGGCGGCGGTATTCGCCCGTACCGCCTCGGGCAAGTGGTCGGCCATGCTCATGAAGCCATGGAACATGCCGTCGTATCGCTGGATCTCGGCCGCGACGCCCGCTTGTCGCAGTCGCTGCCCGTAGTCTTCGCCCTCGTCGCGCAGTGGGTCGAATTCGGCGGTGACGATGTGCGCGGCCGGGAGTCCGGACAGGTCGGCGTCGAGCGGGTTGGCGTACGGGCCGGCACCGTCGTGCGACCCCAGGTACTGCCGCCAATACCAGCGCAGGTGCGCGGCGGTGGTGAAATAGCCGTCGGCGTTCTGCCGGTAGGACTCGGTGGCGCAGGCCGGGTCGAGCATGGGGTATAGCAGCAACTGCCGGGCGATCTCGGGGCCGCCACGATCCCGTGCCAGCAACGCCGTCACGGCGGCGAGGTTGCCGCCCGCGCTGTCCCCGGCCACGACGAGGCGGGCGGGATCGCCGCCCAGCGATGCGGCATGGTCGGCGACCCAGCACAGCGCCGCGTACGCGTCCTCGGCCGCCGCGGGGAACCGGTGTTCGGGCGCCTGCCGGTAGTCCACCGACACCACGATCGCCTCCGCCCCGACGGCCATGGCCCGGCAGAACCGATCGTGGCTGTCGAGGCTGCAGAGCACGAACCCACCACCATGGCAGAAGACCACCGTCGGGGCCGCTGCCACGGCGCTTTCGGGCCGATAGATCCGGACCCTGACCTCGGGTGCGCCTGGTGGACCGGGGACCCGCCGCTCCCGCACCTCCGCGACGGGGATCGGCTCGACGGCGGGCGCGGCACGCGCGGCGAGCAGCCGCCGCGCCTCGGTGGCGTGGAGCACGTCGGTGCCCAACGCGGGAAACGCGGCGCTTGCGGCATCGACGATCATCTGCGCTTCGGGTGTCAGCGGCATCCGGCTCGCTCCTTCGGCTACTGCTGGGCGTCCGGCGGCAGGAACTTGCCCGCCGCCAAGCCGCCATCGATGGTGACCTCGGCGCCGGTGATATAGGCCGAGGCGTCGGAGGCCAGGAACGTGACCAGTTCGGCGACCTCTTCCGGCACGCCGGTGCGTTGCAGCGGCAAGGACGGGAAGCTGCCCGGTCCGGTGGTCAGGTACGGGACCATCGGCGTCGCGATCGGCCCGGGGTGCACCGAGTTGACCCGGATTCCGGCCGGGCCCAGCTCGAGCGCGGCGGTCTTGGTCAGGCCGCGCAGGCCCCATTTCGAGGAGCCGTAGGCGGCGTGACCCATCAACCCTTCCAGGCCCGCTTGCGAGGAGATGTTGACGATCGAGCCGCCGCCCGCCCGTGTCATCGGCCCGACCGCTGCCCGGATGCCGCGGAACGCGCCGATCAGATTCACCCGCAGAATGCGCTCGAATTCCTCCGGCGCTGTCTCGGTCAGCGGCTTCGCGGTGTAGACGGCGGCGTTGTTCACCAGGACGTCCAGCTTGCCGAACGCCGAAACCGTCTCGGCCACGGCCACTTCCCAGTCTTCGTCGCGGCCGACGTCGTGCCGCACGAAACGTGCTGCGGCACCCAGTGATTCAGCCAGCCGCGTGCCTTCCTCTTCCAGAACGTCGGTGATCACCACGCGGGCGCCGCGCTGCACGAACAGCCGTGCCTCGGCGGCGCCCTGCCCCCGGGCCGCGCCGGTGATCAGGGCGACCTTCCCGCTCAGGTCAACCATGTCGAACTCCTCGATGTCGTCGGCGATCGCCGGGATCAGTTGGCGCGGAAATGGGGAATGACCTTTTCGCCCCAGTGCCGGATGGTCTCCAGGCAGGCCTCCTGCGGCACGGTGCCCATCTGGATCAGGCAGAGGATCTCGTCCGCGCCCGCGGCCTGCAGACGCTCGACGTAAGCGATGGCGTCCTCGGGGCTGCCGTAGGCGTGCTCGACATTGAAGACCGAGGTGGCGCCGGTCTTCACCGGAATCTTGGCCTCGTGCAGGTAGGCCACGTGGTCGTCGGCGGCCTGCTTGATCGCGGCGACCTCGTCCGCATGAGGGTCGACGGCCTCGTCGGGCGCCGGGCCCGCGCCGTAGTAGTGCTTGATGGATTGCGCGAAGAAGCGCTGCCCGCGGGCGCCGATCTGCTGGGCCTTCTCCCGGTCGTCGAGAACGATGGTCGGGCACAGCGCCGCGAAATGATCGTTCACCACGGTCGACACGAAACGCTCACCCGTGCGCGCGGCAATCGCCTCGTCGTAGGTGCGCCGCAGTTCCGCGATCTCCTCCACGCCCGCGAAACCCAGCACCAGCGCGCCGATTCCGTAATCGGCGGCCATCTTCAGCGTGTCCTTCTTGGTGCAGGCCATGAACAGCGGCGGATGGGGCAACTGCTCCGGCCGCGGCAGCAGGGAATGCGGCGAGACCTGCAAAAGCTCGCCGTTGTACTCGAATTCGGCTTCCGGATCCTGCCACGCCTTGCCGATCATCCGCAGCGACTCCTCGACCTCCTGGTAGGTGCGCTCGGGGTCGACACCGCACATGGAGGTCTCCACCGGCGTGGCGCCGCGGCCCGCACCGAGATCGAGCCGGCCGCCGGAGAGCACGTCGAGCATCGCGGCGCGTTCGGCCGCCCGCACGGGGTGGTTGAAATTGAACGGCATGCACACCACGCCGTGCCCGATCCGGATTCGCTCGGTCTTGGCGGCCACCCAGGTCAGGAAGACCTCCGGGGCGCTCATGTGCGCGTACCACTTCAGTCCGTGGTGTTCGACCGCCCAGACTGTGTCGAACCCCATCCGGTCGGCGAGCACCGCCTGCTCGACACAATCGCGCAGCACCTGGTGCTCGTGCTCGCGCGACGGGTCGGCCATCTGGGCTTCGAAGATCATCGAGAATTTCATCCGGTCTCCTTATCGATCGCCCGATCGGGCGTGTCCGGTTCGTCGGGGTGGCTCGTCCGGTGCGGGGCAGCCGGAAGCTGTATGCCTAATCGAAATATGGCCGGTGCAACTTCTCAGGTCAGGACCTAGTCCCGGTGGCCGGGACCGTCCGGTGCCGCGCCCCCGATGGGCGACTTAGCGTCGGTGAGCAAGCGACGGGTCGGAGAGGACGGAAATCGGTGGGACAACTCGACGGGAAGGTGGCGCTGGTCACCGGAGGGGCGCGCGGAATGGGCGCCGAGCACGTGCGGCAGTTCGTGGCCGAAGGCGCGCGTGTGGTGTTCGGCGACGTGCTCGACCACGAGGGATCCGCGCTGGCCGCGGAACTGGGTGCCGCCGCGCGATACGTGCACCACGACGTGACCAGTGAAGCCGATTGGTCCGCCGCGGTGTCCGAAGCGGTCACCCGCTACGGACGGTTGGACGTGGTGGTCAACAACGCGGGCATCCTGCGGTTCGTCCCGATCGCCGAGATGGCCCTGGCGGACTTCACGACGATCATGAACGTCAACGTGACCGGCACCTGGCTCGGCATCAAGACCGCCGCACCGGCGCTGGCCGAGACCGGAGGCGGATCGGTCGTGAACGTCTCCTCGGTGGAAGGGTTCGTCGGCGCGGCCGGCCTGTCCGCCTACAGCGCGAGCAAGTTCGCCATCCGCGGTATCACCAAGTCGGCCGCTCGCGAGCTGGGGCATTTGGGCATCCGGGTCAACTCGCTGCACCCGGGTGGTATCGCCACGCCCATGACCGCGGCGGTGTCCGGAGCCTCCGGCGTCGACGGCGACGGCTTCTTCGCGAGCCTGCCGATCCCGCGCTGGGGGCAGCCCGTCGAGGTCTCCCACGTGGCGGTGTTCCTTGCCTCGGACGCCGCCGGTTACTGCACCGGAGGCGAATTCGTCGTCGACGGCGGCATGCTGACCGGTTGCGGCTACTGACGGAAGCGATGCGATGACTCAGGAATTCGAATTCGATGTGGTGATCGTCGGTTCCGGCGCCGCGGGCATGACCGCCGCTCTGACGGCCGCCTACCGCGGACTGTCGGTGACGGTGATCGAGAAGAGCCGATCCTTCGGCGGTTCCACGGCACGGTCGGGCGGTGGTATCTGGATCCCCAACAACCCGGTGCTGCAACGCGAAGGCGTGCCCGACAGTCCGGAGCTGGCTCGTACCTACCTACAAGCAGTTGTCGGCGAACAGGTTCCCGAATCCAGGCAGCGCGCGTTCCTCGACCGCGGTCCGGAGATGATGCGCTACCTCGGCACTCGCAGCAGATTCTGGGAGTTCGTCTACGACCGCGGCTACTCCGACTACCACCCGGAATTTCCGGGCGGTCTGGCTCAGGGCCGCAGCATCGAGCCCGCGCCGCTGGACGGACGACTGCTCGGCGGCGACCTGCACAAGATCAATCAGCCCACTATGTCCGGGCCCAAGGGAATCGCGTTCACCGTCAGCGACTTCCACGACCTGAACATGATCGCCCGCACCTGGGCGGGCAAGCGCACCGCGATCAAGGTCGGTATGCAGGCGGTGGGGAACAAGCTGCGCGGACGGCTGCCGCTGAGCCTGGGCAAGGCGCTCGCGGCTCGGCTGTGGCTGTCGCTGCGTGACGCGGGGGTGCCGGTGTGGCTGAACACGCCGCTGACCGAACTGATCACCGAGGCGAACGCCGTGGTCGGCGTGCGCGCCGAACACGACGGGACGCCGGTGGTGATCAAGGCGCGCCGCGGCGTGGTGCTGGCGGCGGGCGGCTTCGAACACAACCTGGAGATGCGCGAGCAGTACATGCGCGGTCCCCAGTCCACCGAGTGGACGGTGGGCGCCGTCGAAAATGTCGGCGAGGGCATCGTCGCGGGCCAGAAGGCCGGTGGCGCGGTCGATCTCATGGATGACGCCTGGTGGGGCCCGTCTGTGCGCAACCCCGACGGGCCGCCGTTCTTCTGCCTGGCCGAGCGTTCCCAGCCCGGCGGCATCATGGTGAACCACGCGGGCGAACGGTTCGTCAACGAATCGGCCCCGTACGTGAACGTGGTGCACACGATGTACGAGCGGGAGGCGACGGGCGTCGGGCATATTCCGGCGTACTTCATCATGGACCAGCGCTTCCGAAACCGGTATCTGTTCCTCGGGAACTTCCCGAAGCGTCCCCTCCCGCAGAAATACTCGGATGCCGGGATCATCGAACAGGCCGAGACCTTGGCCGAACTCGCGGCGAAGATCGGTGTGCCGCCTGCGGCGCTGACCGCGACGGTAGAGCGTTTCAACCGCTTCGCCCGCGCAGGTCGCGACGAAGACTTCCGGCGTGGGGAATCCGCGTACGACCGCTACTACGGCGACCCGACCGTGCGGCCGAATCCGTGTCTGGCCCCGATCGAGCAGGGCCCCTTCTACGCCGTCGAGATGGTGCCGGGCGATCTGGGCACCAAAGGCGGTCTGGTCACCGACGAGCACGCTCGCGTTCTCGACTCCGACGACCGGCCGATCCCGGGCCTGTACGCGGCGGGGAACAACTCCGCCTCGGTGATGGGCAACGACTACGCGGGCGCAGGGGCGACCATCGGTCCCGCCATGGTGTTCGGCTACATCGCGGCCGGTCACCTCGCCGACAATCCGCCGGACGAGGCGGCGAAGAATCCGGCGCGCCGCGCGAACGCACGAACCGAAGGAGCACGGTGATGGGACGGATCGACGGTAAGAACGTCATCGTGACCGGCGGCGCCCGGGGGATGGGCGCGGCCTTCGCGCGGCGACTGGTCGCCGAGGGCGCCACGGTGGTGATCACCGATGTCCTGGTGGACGAAGGCGTGGCGCTGGCGTCCGAGCTGGGCGACGCCTCGACCTTCCTGCCGCTGGACGTCACCGACGAGTCGGCGTGGAACGACGTGATCGACTACACCGAAAAGGTTTTCGGGCCGGTTTCGGGTCTGGTCAACAACGCGGGCATCGTGCACGTCGATCCGATCGAACAGCTGTCGGAAGCCGACTTCCGCAAGGTGATCGATGTCAACCAGGTCGGGGTGTTCCTCGGCATGAAGGCGGTGCTGGGATCGATGCGCCGGGCCGGCGGCGGCTCCATCGTGAATATCTCGTCGATCGGCGGCATCATCGCCTTCTCCGACATCCTCGGCTACACCGCGTCCAAATGGGCCGTGCGTGGCATGACCAAGACCGCCGCGCAGGAGTTCGCCGCCGACGACATCCGGGTCAACTCGGTGCACCCCGGTGTCGTGGCCACGGAGATGACCGCCGATTCGGCGCGCTCCCAGGGCATGTCGGGCAACCAGCCGATCCGCAGGCCCGGGCGACCGGAGGAACTGGCGAATTTGGTGCTGTTCCTGATCAGCGATGAGTCCAGCTTCAGCACCGGCTCGGAATTCGTGGCCGACGGCGGCTACACGTCCCTGTGACGGACGTCCGGCAGGGCAACCCGGCGGACGCTCCGTCGAGCGAGACAAGGAAATCAACCGTGAAGAACTTCGAGGGCAGGACCGCCGTCATCACCGGCGCGGGCGCGGGCATCGGCCGGGCATTGGCGATCGAACTCGCCCGCCGCGGCGCCGACCTGGCGCTGTCGGGCCGCAACATGGAGAACGTCGCCGAGACCGCGGCGCTGTGCGGTAAGGAGGGCGCGCTGGCTCGCGCCTACAAGCTGGACGTGACCGACCGGGACGCGGTCTATCGCCACGCCGACGAGGTGGCCGAGGACTTCGGCCGGATCAACCTGGTCGTCAACAACGCAGGAGTCTCGTTGACCGCGAACGTGGAAGAACTCGGCTGGGCGGACTTCGAATGGATCGTCGGCATCAATTTCTGGGGTGTCGCCTACGGCACCAAAGCATTCCTGCCCCACGTCATCGCCTCCGGTGATGGGCATATCGCGAACGTATCCAGCATGTTCGGCCTGGCCGCCTGCCCCAGCCAAGGCGCCTACAGCGCCACGAAATTCGCCATCCGAGCCTTCACCGACGCGCTGCGACAGGAGATGAACATCGCCGGGCACCCGGTAGGCGTCAGCAGCGTGCACCCCGGCATGATCAAGACCGAGATCGCCTGGAAAGCGCGGGCGGGCGGCGAACGCGACCGCGACGCCCTGGCCGCCAACTTCGACCGCCTGGCCAAGACCACCCCCGAACACGCCGCCCGGGTCATCGTGCACGGCATCCGCAAGAACAAAGCGAAGATCTTGATCGGCACGGACGCGCACGTGATCGATTGGCTGCCGAGAATTTTCGGCGCTGGCTACCAGAAGATCCTCACCGCTCAGATGAAGAACGAGGTCGCTTGACCGATCTCCAGCGAGAGTCCGCGAAGTTCGGCTGCGGCCGCAGGGCCCGATCCAGCACTACGGTGGTTTGTAACTTCGGCAGCGTGCGTCGGGTCTGCCGCAGCATCCCCACGTAGTCGGTGCCGAGGAAATCGCCTACGGTGAGCAGCATGCGGCACCGGCTGCGAGCGAGGATGTCGGCTGCTTCGGGACCGCGTAGTCGAGTGCTGACCGGTACGAGCGTCGCGCCCGCCCCGAGCGCGGCGACCACCCATCGCGCGGTCTCGGGTGCCCATATCGCCACTCGATCCCCGGGTGCCACCGATCGCGCTATCACCGCCTGCGTGACGTGCAGCCGTGGCGAGTTCGGCGTACGTGAGCGGGCGCTCCGGCGCCGCCACCGCTACCGGCGCGCCGTGGCGTCGTGCCCGGTCGGCCAGCAGCGCAGGAACCGTCGCGGGTGCACCGGTCGCTGCGCGCCGTCGATCCATGCCGCGATAGTGCCGCACCCGAGGCTCCATCCGGTCCGATCACCGCTATATATCCCGCTCACCGGGAACGTCTTCTCGTGCAGCGACCGCACCCCGCCGTGGACGCCGCGCTCCGACGGGTTTCGATCCTGCTCAGCGGGACCACGGGTACGGCCGGTGACGGGTGGCGCGGCAGGCTCGAAACGAGGCACACGTGTGCGCGCCGCGGTTCGGGCCCGGCCGGGTGCACGAGGTCCGAATCGCACTGGGGTGCGGAATGATCAGCGATTGCCAAGGAGTGATATGACCGCCGGAGCAGAGCTAGTGGAGCGAAACGACGAGGCAGCGGGCGCCGCGCCGGTCGTCGAACTCGACGGCGCTTGTTCGCTGTCCCGGGAAAGTATCGGCGGGAAAGCGTGGAGCGTCAATCGCATGCGCGCGCTCGGTCTCGCCGTGCCGCCCGCGTTCGTGATCACCATCGAGGCCTGGGCCGACTTCTCGGCGCGCGGGGTGATCGGCGAGGACATCTGGCGCGCGGTCCAGGCGGGCATCACCGCCCTGGAGCGCGGCACCGGACGGTTCTTCGGATCCGGCGACCGCCCGCTGCTGGTGTCGGTCCGCTCGGGCGCCGCCGTGAGCATGCCGGGAATGATGGACACGGTGCTCAACCTCGGCATGAACGGGGCGGTCGCGCGGGCGCTCGCGGCGGAGACCGACAACCACGACTATGCGGTCGACACCCGCGAGCGGTTCCGGGCGCAGTATCGCGAAACCGTGCTGGGGGATCCGGCCGGTGCGGTGCCCGAGGATCCCTGGGAGCAGTTGCGGGCGGCCATCAGCGCGGTGTTCCGGTCCTGGGATTCGCCTCGCGCGCGGACGTATCGGCGTAATCGCGGCGTGTCCGGAATTCTGGGCACCGCCGTGACGGTGCAAGCCATGGTCTTCGGCAATCTCGACGAGAAGTCCGGCACCGGTGTGCTGTTCAGCCGCGACCCCAACACGGGCGAGCGCGCGATCTTCGGCGAATGGCTGGTCGGCGGTCAAGGTGAGGACGTGGTGTCCGGCCGGACCACCCCGCGACCGCTCGACGAGCTGGCCACCCTGTTGCCGCAGGTGCACGGCCAACTCGTCGCGGCGGCGGACCTGCTGGAACGCGATGGCCGGGATATGCAGGACATCGAATTCACCGTCGAATCCGGCGCCCTGTGGCTGTTGCAGTCCCGCCCCGCGAAGCGCTCGGCGCGGGCGGCTGTGCGCGCCGCGGTGGCGATGGCCGAGGAGGGACTGATCGGCATCGAGGAGGCGCTGCGCCGAATCACCGCCGACCAAGTGCGTGCCGTACTGCGGCCGGCGACCAGCGAGTACACGGGGACGCCCCTGGCCCGCGGCGAAGCCGCCTGTCCCGGACTGGCGTGGGGCGTCGTCGTCATCGATCCGCATGAGGCGGAACGCCGCGCGGAGGCAGGCGAGGACGTGATTCTGGTACGCCCGACCACCAGCCCCGATGACCTGCACGGCATGATCGCCGCGCGGGCGATCGTCACCGGACTGGGCGGCGTCACCTCGCACGCCGCGCTGGTCAGCCGTGAGATCGGCAGACCGTGCGTGGTCGGCTGCGGTCCCGATGTCGTCGCTGCGCTGGCCGGCGAAGTGGTGACCGTGGACGGCGGCGCGGGCACGGTATGGCCTGGCCGCGTCGAAGGCAAATCTGTTGACGCGAGCACTCTCGCGGACGTCGCCCGATTGGCCGACTGGGCGGGCACCGACGCCGACGGATTGGCGGCGTGGTTGGACACGCGGGTGACCGACGCCTCGGCGAAGTCGGACGCGGCACCCCCGGCCGTCTTGACGGAAGTTCCCGACCTCGACCTGCTGCGGCTGATCGGGATCAAAGGCCGCGCCGCCCACGACGCGCTCGCCGCAGGCACAGGCGCGTCAGCCGAGGCCGTCGCCGCCCGATGCGAGGAGTTGGGGGCCGAGGGTTGGTGCGCGGCGACACCGATCGGTGTGCGTCTCACCCCCGAGGGCAGACAGCACCTCGACGGCCTGCTGGCGACCGAACGACGGGACGTCGACCGTGCCGCGATCGCCTCCGTCTACGCCGAATTCTGTGCGTTCAACGGAACTCTCAAAGAGATCGTGACCGCCTGGCAGATGAAGGATCCGGCCCTTGTCAACGATCACGCCGATGCCGAGTACGACGGTGCGGTGTTGACCCGGCTGACCGAACTGCATAGCGCGGTGCAACCGTTGCTGCGGCGAATCGGTGCGGTAGCTCCCCGGCTCGCGCGCTATCGCGGCCGTTTCGCGCAGGCGATCGAACGGATCGCGGCAGGCGATCACGCTTGGGTCGCCCGACCCGTACTGGACAGCTACCACACCGTGTGGTTCGAGTTGCACGAGGACTTGATCGGACTGTGCGGCCTGAGCCGCGCCGACGAGGCGGCGGCCGGCCGTGCCCACTGACCTCGCGGGCGAATCCACCGTGCCCGGTGACCGGTGGGTCGAGTTCGCCCAGATCGATAACGTGCGCGACCTGGGCGGGCTACCTGTGCAAGACGGAGGGACTACCCGTTTCGGGGTGGTCTACCGTTCCAGCACGCCGCAGAACCTCACCGAAGCCGATATGGCGAAACTGCTCGGGCCGATCGGCCTGCGCACCCTGATCGATCTGCGGCTGCCCGACGAAGTGGAGCGCGAGGGCTACGGACTGCTGACCACCGCCGACCTGCGGCGGGTCTGCCTGCCGGTGCGCAAGTCGCCGCAATCCTCGCTGGCGGCACGAGATCTGGTCCCGGACTCCAGCCGGGTCGATCTGGTGGACCTGTACGACAAACTGCTGGCGGGCAGCGCCGACTCCATCGTCGCGGCCGTGCGCCTCGTCGTCGACGCGGGCCGTCATTCGGTGCTGTTCCACTGCGCTGCGGGCAAGGACCGCACCGGCATCCTCACCGCGGTGCTCCTGGACGCGGTCGGTGTGCCGCCGGAGGCGATCGCGGCCGATTACGCGCTGACCGGTGAACGTATGCACCGGGTCCGCGACCGGCTCGACACGCTGCCGTCCTACGCGGGACTGCCCCCGGTCAGCACCGGCATCCTCGGGGTCGAGGCCGAGGTGATGCGGCGTTTCCTCGCGAACCTGTCCGCCGACCACGGCGGCGCGGCCGAATGGTTGCTGACCAGCGGGTCGACCCCCACGGAACTGGCGCGACTACGGGAAGTGCTGATCGCACCGGAATAGTGATCCACGGATGACCGAAAATCCTGGCAAGTGCGATTGATACCGCGACGGCTTCGGGCCGAGCGTCACATGGACGTTCGGCCTGATCGCGGCTGACGTACCGGCCACACCCTCACCTACGGCACCATGGAAGTGTGAGTGGTTCGGCTACCACGATTACGTGATCGGTGCGGAATCCGCGAATCTGGGGAAGCGAACTGCGTCCTGAAGACGGTGTCGACTCGATCATGCGAGGCTCACCGCGGTACCGATCCACTTCCGCTCATCCCGGCAACCCCTGCGAACGCCACATACTCCCGGTGGCTGAGACGAGTGAGCGGGCCGGTGGGTGATGAACCCCCCGGCCCGCTCTCACCTCGCGACTACTCGCGACTACCGTGGCAGCAGTTTGGTTTTCAGCGCCTCCAGCGTCGGCCCGTCGATGCCGAGGCCCTCGGAGACGAACCGCTCGAACGACCCGAAGGACGCACCGGCCTGGTCGAACGCGGCGTCGAGGAAGTCGCGCTGCACACCGAGGATCGGATCGAACAGTGCGGGGTCGGTGACCAGCCCCTTGGCCACCAACCCGTCCATCAGCGCCTTGTTACCCGCGGCCAGATTGTCGTCGGACTCCAGGTAGTCCTTGTACACCTGGCCCTTCGGGACGCCGAGTGCCGTCATCAGGATCGCGGTCATCCAGCCGGTCCGGTCTTTGCCCGCGGTGCAGTGGAACAGCACCGCCCCGGTGGCGTTCGCGACATCCCGGATGGCGGCGCCGAACTGGGCGCGCGCCGTGGCGTCGCTGACCAGCCAGCGGTAGTAGTCGCGCATGATGCCCGCGGCCTTGCCGTCGCCGAACATCTGTTGCTGCACGGCCGGACCGCCCTGTACCGCCTTGCCCACCATCAGGTAGAAGTCGTTGCCCGGGTCGTACACCGGACGCGCACGTGAGGGAATCGAGGCCGGAAGCTTGTCGGGATTGGCCCCGGACTCGGCCGGACTGCGGAAATCGATCACCGCGCTGATGCCCGACGCCACCAGCTTCTGCTGGTCGGCGGCGGTGAGCTTGTCCAGGGCATCGGTGCGGAAGACGACGCCCGTCCGCAGTTTGCCGTTGCCCTGGGTGGGATAGTCGCCGATGTCCCTCGCATTCGGCGCCGCCGATAGCTGCATGGAGCGGTCGTGCACGGTGTGCACCAGTGCAGGGCCCGCAAGTGCGGTGGTGGTGGACGGGAACACGGCGATCAATGCGGCGGCGACACCGGTCATCGCCCCGCGAACAGCCCGCGAAATCGTCACTGGATCATTCCTTCCATATGGTCGCGGCCCGGCGGCGCCGAACCGGCAAGGGCCGGGGTGCGCGCCCCCGGCCCGAGCTCAGGAGCCGGCGAGCAGGGTGACCGTGCCGGCCGACCCGTCGACGCGCACTCGCTGTCCATCGGCCAGGCCTGCGCTGGCGGTCTTGGTGTCGACGACGCAGGGAATGCCGAATTCCCGGGCGACGATGGCGGCGTGCGACGCGGAACCGCCGATGTCGGTGACCACAGCGGCGGCGTAGGCGAACATCGCGGTGTGCCCGGTATCGGTGACCGACGCGACCAGGATGTCGCCCGGCTCGATGTCGTCGTCGAGGGACAGCACGCGTTTCACCGTGCCCTCCACGACGCCGGGGCACACCCCGATGCCGGTCAGGCGTTCGCCGGGCGCCAAAGCGCTCACGTCGGACAGCGGCTGCCAATCGCCCGCGATCACATCCGGCATCCGGATGCCTTGCAATCGGGACAGCTCCGCCCGCCGTCGCGCTACGCGCTCGAGCAGATCCGCGGGCGCCCAGAGTATCTCGTCGAGGGTGAGGAAGCAGGCGTCCTCGGCCCGCTGTAGCCGCCCTTCCCGGATCAGCCGTCGCGCCCGCTCGCGCACGGCGAGGCGCAGGCAGTGGGTGTACCGGACGACCGCGTCGCGGACGCGTTCCCGCGCCATCGTCGCTCCCGCCGCCATCCGCGCGGTACGGCCCGGGGACGGGTCGACCGGTTCCCGCTCGGGCGCGGGCATCGCGGCCGCGCGGGCGGCAGCGGCCACCAGCAACTCGGGCCGGTCACCGAACGTCGGATTGATCAGCTCGCACTCGCCCGGTCCGCGATGCCCGATCCGGTGCAGCTCCTCGTCCAGCGCGGTGGAGAACGCCGGGGAGATCGCCCGTGCCGCGGTGATATCGCCCGAGCGCGCCGCGTCGTGCAACGCGGTGTCGGTCCGGCACAACGCGGCGAGCCGTTCCACGGCGAGCATCGTCCTGGCCGACTCCAACCGCTCCAGATCGATCGGCACCACCGCCGATTCCTTACCGCGGGAGTGGATGGCCGTGGCCGCGCCGGTCATCATCACGCCGATGGACGCCGCCGCCCAGGAGTGGTTCAGCCGGTCCCGCCACAGCAGGGCCCGAGCGTGCAGTTGCTCATCGGTGAGCTCGCGTATCGCCGCGGCGCTCAACGATTCCTGATGCGCGGCGGCGTTGATGCCGTCGGTGGTCTCCCGATAACGCAGCGCCGTGCGCAGCACCCGGCCCGCCGCGCGCCAGGTCGCGCGGGTACTGGCGAAACCGGTCGGGGTGGGCGGCTTGCCGTGCGGGGTCAGTGAGATCTCGGCCGGGATGTTGCCGTAGACGTCACGACGGATGCTCTGCTCGTCCCAGCCCGGCATGTTCTCCGCGGCGAGCACCCCGATGGAAGCGTTGATGTAGATGTGATGCCCGAGCACCGTGGTGACCCGGCTGGTCCAGTGCTCCAGCGCGATGCCCTCCAGCGCGATCATCCGGCCCATCGCGGCGTTGGCCAGCCGGATCGCGCCCGCCTGCAGATCCACGGTCAGCGGCGTGAGCGGGCCGGGCAGCGCCTCGGACGTATTCGTCGCGGTGTGCACCGGATAGGCCGGGTCGACGCGATCGTCGAATTCACCTTCGAAACCTTCCGGCGCCACCGACACCAGATCGTGGCCGTCCGAAGTGGCCGCGCGGGTGGGTATCAGATAGCTCGGCAGCGGGATCGCGCCGGTGCGGGCGACGAACTCGCCGCCGTCGAATTCGCGGCCGCCCAATCCGCGAACGATATCCGCCGCCACTTCCGATGCGCTCCACCCGCAGCGGAATCCCCATTCCTCGCGCGCCGCCGTGGTGTCCACCTGCGGTGCGGGCCGGGTGCGGGACATCCGCCGCGACAACCGTGTTCCCGCCGCCGTACGGATGCGGCGCGCGTCCGCGCCGGAAACCACGCCGGGAGCGGCCAGTTCCACAACGCCGGTACGCCCGGATCCCGCGGCAAGTACCAGGAACCGCTCGAAATCGTCGGTGTGCAGCACCTGGAATCCACCCGTTCGGTGGGAGCCCAGCAGCCGCAACAGCATTCGCCCGCTTTCACCCTCGACACGCCTACCCGTGACCGGCGCCGTGCGCACGATCAGAACCTCGGCCCCACTGGAGCAGGCGACATCCTCGGTGGCCGCGTTCGACCCCGCGACTACCGGGATCACGATGCGCGCTGCAGCCGCTCGGGCCGCCCGCGCGATCGCGGCGAGCGAACCGCCCAGATACACCACAGCCGCACAATCGGCGACGGCCTGTGCGCAGATCGCCGGACTTTCCGGGTCACCGGTGATCACCTCGACCCGAGGGTCGACATACCGGTGCAGCTCGCGGTCCAGCCCGACCACGTCGTGGCCCGCGGCCAGCAGCATGCGCGCCACCGCGCGACCGGTCGGATCGGAAACTCCGGTGACCAGGACCCGCATGAATTCTTCCTCCTCGCTGGCGCCCACGCAGACGTGACGCCGTTCACACACCATCGCCACCCGGAGCCCCCGCGAAGGCCCACAGTCCCGATCACCGGGACCGGAGGGTCGCTCACCAAGACGGGCGACCGGCGACCGATCGCGGAGCGGGAAGGTCGACTCCATGAGTGATCGGAATACGGTCGCGCCCCGCGCGGCCGCCGACGTGCGCGCCTACGACATCGAGACCGATGTACTGGTGATCGGATACGGATGTGCCGGAGCGGCGGCGGCGTTCGAGGCGGCGGCGGGCGGCGCGCGGGTACTGGTGCTGGATCGCAGGAGTGGTCCAGGCGGCGCGTCCGCCCTCTCCGGTGGTGAGATCTATCTCGGCGGCGGCACACCGATCCAACGGGCCTGCGGTTTCGACGACGACCCTGCGGCGATGGCGGCGTTCCTGTCCGCCGCGCTCGGCCCGGGCGCCGACCTGCACAAGATCACTCGCTACAGCGAGGACAGCGTCGCGCATTTCCACTGGCTCGCCGACCGCGGAGTGCCGTTCAAGCCCACGTTGTGGGATGCTCCGGCCTGGGTACCGCCGACGGACGACGGGCTCATGTGGCTGGGGGAGAACAGCCTGCCGTTCGCCGAACTCGCCGCACCCGCGCCCCGTGGCCATCGCCCGACCGCCACCGACTTCGGCGGCAAGCTGCTCATGGACCGACTTGCCGGGGCCGCTCGATCCGCCGGTGCCACCGCGCTTTTCGATACCCGGGCGGTCTGCCTGATAGTCGCGGACGACGGCACGGTCCTCGGCGTGGTGGCTCGGCGGTACGGCACGGAGCTGGCCATCCGGGCCCGTCGCGGCGTCGTGCTGACCACCGGCGGATTCGTCGACAACGACGCCATGCTGGCCGCGCACGCGCCGAAACTGCTGGGACACACCAAGGTCAGCGCGGGCACCGACGACGGAAGCGGGATCCGGATGGCACAGGCGCTCGGCGCGGCCGTGCGGCACATGGCCACGGGTCAGGTCGGCATCTCACTCGTGCCCGGTCTGGCCGTGCGCGGCATGGTGGTGAACGGATACGGGCAGCGGTTCGTCAACGAGGACACCTATCCCGGCCGGATCGGCCAGGCGGCACTGTTCCGGCAGGGCATGCGGAGCTGGATCGTGCTCGACGAACAGGCCTTCGACGACGTACCGGAACCCCAGCGATGGGGCGTGCGGCCGACCCATGTGGCAGAGACCGCCGAGGAACTCGCCGGCCTGATGGGCATACCGCCGGCCGCGCTCGCCGACACCGTCCGCCGATACAACCACTTCGCCGCGAGCGGCGTGGATCCCGAATTCGGGAAAGCGCCGCGCTGGGTGCGGCCGCTCACACCACCGCTCGCCGCGATCGACGTGCGGGCGGGGGTGCGGCCACCGTCGGAGTCCGGTGATCGCCGCGGGACCGGCGCTTCCGTCTTCACCCTCGGCGGTCTGCACACCTCGCTCGACGGTGCCGTGCTCGACATCGACGGCGCCCCCATCCCGGGCCTGTTCGCCGCGGGCCGCGCCGCGAGCAACCTGCACGGCGAGGGCTACATCAGTGGCACCTCGCTCGGCGACGGCACCTTCTTCGGCCGCCGCGCCGGTGCCGCCGCCGCTCGCACCAGCTGATCCGGCGGTGGTTCCGGTCATCGGGATGGATCGGGGCCGACGCCGACGCACCGGCCTAGCGTCGAAAGACGGCACTACGAGGAGGACTACCGCATATGACCAACAAGGTGCTCGATCGGGTACGGGATCTGCTTCCCGCCATCCGAGAGCGAGCCGCCGATACCGACCTGCAGCGCAGAGTGCCCGAGCAGAGCATTCGGGAGCTGACCGAGGCCGGAGTGTTCCGCATGTTGCAGCCGTCCCGCTTCGGCGGCGACGAGTCCTCGCCGGTCGCGTTCTACGAGGTGATCCGCGCCATCGCCACCGCCTGCCCGTCCACGGCGTGGGTGTCGTCGGTGCTGGGCGCGCATCCGTGGCAGCTCGCGCTGTTCCCCCCGCGGGCGCAGGAGGACGTGTGGAGCGCCGATCCGGACACGCTGGTCTCCTCGTCGTACGCGCCGACCGGCAAGCTCGTGCCCACCGAGGGCGGCTTCCGGATCAGCGGTCGCTGGAGCTTCTCCTCCGGCTGCGATCACGCCCGCTGGGTTTTCCTCGGCGCGGTCGTACCGAACGACGACGGAGGAGCGGAGTACCTGACCGTTCTGGTGCCGCGCGCCGACTACCGCATCGAGGACGTATGGCACGTGTCCGGGCTGTCCGGCACCGGCAGCAACGACATCGTCATCGAGAACGCCTTCGTGCCCTCCTACCGGACCTACAGCGCGAGTGAGCAAGCGGAGCTGCGCGGGCCCGGCCAAGCGGTCAATACCGCCCCGCTCTACCGGATCTCGTTCGGCGCGGTGTTCTCCAACACCATCACCGCACCCATCATCGGCGCCGCCCAGGGCGCCTACGAAGCGCACCTCGAGCGGATGCGCGAGCGGGTGCGGATCTCCTATGGCGGGCAGAAGGCGGCCGAGGATCCGTTCGCGCACGTCCGGGTCGCTCGGGCAGCCTCGGAGATCGACGCGGCCGTCCTGCAGATGGAGCGCAACATCAGCGAGCAGCTGCGCTATGCCGAGGCGGGGGAGGCGATCCCCTTCGAACTGCGCGTGCGCAGTCGCCGCGACCAGGTGCGCGGCACCGAACGCGCCATCGAGGCCATCGATCTGCTGTTCGACAACTCCGGCGGCCACGCGATCCGCAAACCCGATCCGATCGAACGGCATTGGCGCGACGCGCACGCCGGAAGCGTGCACGTCATCAACGATGTCGAGCGCGCGCTGGTCCTCTACGGGCGGAACGCGTTCGGGTTGCCGGTCACGGATCGGATGATCTGATGACGCTCACCGCCGAGAACACCGCGCGCCGGAGCACGGCGGGCGAGCTCGAACTGCGCTATCACGAGGCGGGGTCGGGCGCGCCGCTGGTGCTGCTGCACGGTTCCGGGCCCGGCGTCTCGGGCTGGGCGAACTTCGGCGCGAACCTGCCGGTGCTGGCCGAGCGTTTCCGCTGTCTGATCGTGGACCAGCCCGGCTTCGGCGCCAGTGGCCGCCCGGCGGTGTACCAGCGCAACTACCTGCGCATCTCCGCCGAAGCGGTGCTCGGGCTGCTCGACGAACTCGGTCTGGATCGAATCCATCTGCTCGGCAATTCGATGGGCGGCGCGGTCGCGACGTTGCTGGCGCTGGAACATCCCGACCGGGTCGATCGGCTGGTGCTGATGGCTCCCGGCGGCGTCGGGGTGAACGTCCTGGGGCCGGAACCGTCCGAAGGCATCACGCGATTGCTGGAGTTCAGCGCCGACCCCACCCGAGATCGCCTCCTGCCCTGGCTGCGCACCATGGTGTCGAATCCGGGGACGCTGACCGACGAGCTGATCGACGCGCGACTGGCCGCCGCATCGGACCCGGCCGCCCTCGCCGCGCTGCGCGACGCCTACGCGACGTTCGCCGATACCGCTCTCGCCGAACCCGTCCCGTTGTGGGCCCGGCTGCGTGGCCTGCGCCCGGAGACACTCATCCTGTGGGGGCGCGACGATCGGGTGACACCTGTCGAGGCGTCGTTGCTGCCGGCTCGCCAGATCCCGAATGCCGATCTGCGCCTTTTCGCCCGCTGCGGTCACTGGGTGCAGATCGAGCGGAAGTCGGCGTTCGAACGCGCCGTCGTCGATTTCCTCACCGCCGGCCTCTGACCGCCGCCGACGCCCACGTCGATCACAACCCGTGATCGCGGACCCACCCCGCGACCTGGGTTCGCGAGGTGAAGCCGAGCTTGGTGAGAATGTGCTCGACGTGGGTCTCGGCGGTGCGCACCGAGATCACCAGGTCCGCGGCGATGCGTTTGTTGCTGTGCCCGGCCGCCACCAGCCGGGCGACGTCCTTCTCCCGGCGGGTGAGCACCTCCGCCGCCTGGGACTCGGAAACGGGCCGCGGTGGTCGCGCCGCGGCGGCCGTACGACCCAGCGCATAGTCGATCGCCTCGCCCAGCGACAGTGCCGCGCCGCTGTCGAAGACCTCTCGGAACATCCGCTCGCCCAATGCCTCCCGTACGCGACCGCGCATCTTGTTACCCAATACGCCGGTGATGGCGTGTGCGAGGCGCACCGTATCGCGCGCGAGGATCTCCGCGGCGCCGAGCAGACGCGCGGCTCGCTCGAAGTCGGCTCGGGCTACCGCTGTCCACGCCAGACCCTCGAATCCGGATGCCAGCCAGACGCACCGATCGAACAGGCTGAACATCTCGATGGACCGGGCGAGATAGTCGGTCGCGGCATCTTGGTCGCCGCGCCGCCAATGGTCCAGGCCCATCGACCACTGCGCCAGCCCGCCGAGCAGAGACGGTCCCCGCTCGGTGGCGATCTCCAGCAGTCGCTCGGCGAAAACGGTCGAGCGCTCGTCGGCGAGCACCAGCGCGCACACGAACGCGAAGGCGAGGCTGTCCATCTCCATCGCGTGGTGGCCGCACCCGGCAGCCAGGTGCGTCGCGGTCTCCGCAAGCTCGAGCGCGCCTGCGGTGTCGCCGTCGTTGAAGGCCAGCAGCGCCGAATCGAGCATCGCCTCGGCGAGAATATCGGGGGCATCGACCTTGCGTGCCAGAGTGACGCATTCGTCAACCAACTGGCGCGCGGAGCCGCGATCGGACAGCAATGCCGCGAGTGAAGCAGCCGCGGACAGCCCGCGTGCGCGAAGCTCGGTCGGTTCGCTCGATTTCGCCAGCGCATCGGTCAGCCAGCGGTAACCCTCGGTGAGGAAACGGTTGTGCTCCCAGAACGGCCGCAGCACCGCGGCCATCTCGAGCGCCGATTCCGGCTTGTCGATGAGGCCGAACTGCAGCGCCGCGCGCAGATTCGCGTGCTCGCGGTTCAGCTCGCGGAACCAGGCGACATCGTCGGAACTCCAATACGCCGTCCGGCCGCGCAACGCCAGGCCCCGGTAGTGGTCGCGGTGGCGCGCTCGCACCGCGCGCTCGTCACCCCGCTCGGCCAGCCGGTCGTGGGCGAACTGCCGGATCGGCTCCAGCATCGAGTACCGGCCGACATCGCCGTCGTAGCGCAGGCTGAGCACCGATTTGTCGACCAGGCCGGTGAACGCGTCGAAGAGGGTCCGAGCCCCGTGGGCGGGCAGGCAGACGGCTTCAGCGGCATCGATGTCGAAGCCGCCCGAGAACACCGACAGCTGCTCCCACACCCGCTGTTCGGCCGGGGTGCACAGGTCGTAGCTCCAGCGGATCGCGCCCTCGATGGTCTGCTGCCGTTCCGGCGCGAGTCGAGGTCCCGCGCTGAGCAGGCCCATGGTGTCGTCGAGCCGGGCGAGAATCTGCTCGGGAGTGAACATGCGAAACCGCAACGCGGCCAGTTCCAGCGCGAGTGGAATGCCGTCCAACCTCCGGCAGATCGCGGCCAGCGCACCCCGGTTCGCAGGGGTGGCCGCGAAGCCCGGGTTGGCGGCGCCCGCCCGCTCGGCGAGCAGCCGCATCGCGTCGCTGTCCGCGGTCCGCTGGTCCGGGAGCGGCAAAGGGGCCACCGGCATGACCTGTTCGCCCTGCACGCCGAGCACCTCTCGGCTGGTCGCCAGTACTCGCACATCGGGGGTGGTGGCCACGATCTCACCGACCAGCCGCGCGCACGCGTCGATCAGGTGCTCGCAGTTGTCCAGAATCAACAGCAACCGTTTGTTCGCGAGGAACCCGGTCAGCCGTCGCAGGGGCGCCGCCGTGTCGTCGCGCAGTGCCAGCGCCTCCGCGACGGTCACCGTCACCAGGTCGGGGTCGTGCACGTCGGCCAGCTCCACCAGCCACACCCCGTCCGGGAACGCGCGCGCGACCGCCGCGCCGACCTGGCGGGACAGCCGGGTCTTGCCGACCCCGCCCGGGCCGAGCAGCGTGAGTACCCGTGTGGTGGGCAGCAGCCGCTTCGCGGCGGCGAGTTCCTCCCGGCGCCCGACGAAGCTGGTGACCTCGGCAGGGAGGTTGCCGATGGGACGCCGCGCCATAGGGGTCAACCCTAGGTACCGCGCGTGGCGGGCAAGAGCATTCTGGACGAATTCGACGCCGATAGGCGTGCCCACGTGGCCCGCTGGCACGGAACCTGCCGGCGAACCGAACCGCTGCGGCTCATCGGACCGCGGAAGCGGCGTCGACCTCGGTCAACTGGTGACGCATACGGTCACGCTTGGCGCGCAGATAGCGCACGTTGTGCTCGGTCGTACCGGCCTGCAGCGGGATTCGCTGTTCGACCACGATGCCGTGTGCGGTCAGACCCGCCTGTTTGGCCGGATTGTTGCTGAGCAACCGGACCGACCGAACGCCCAGGTCGGCGAGGATCTGCGCCGCGGCGCCGTAGTGGCGGGCATCGACGGGCAGCCCGAGCCGCAGGTTCGCGTCGACCGTGTCGGCGCCGTCATCTTGGAGCTGGTATGCGCGCAGTTTGTTCAGCAGTCCGATTCCGCGCCCCTCTTGCCCGCGCAGGTACACCACGACCCCACGGCCTTCGGCGGCCACGGCCTGCATGGCGGCGTCGAGTTGCTCGCCGCAGTCGCAGCGCAGTGAGCCGAAGGCGTCGCCGGTGAGGCATTCCGAGTGCACCCGGGTCACCACGTCGCGCTCGCCCGGCGCACCGAGCACCAGCGCGAGATGTTCGACGTGATCGGCCGTGTCCCGATAGCCGATCAGCCGGAACTCGCCGAAACGGGTCGGCAGCCGGGTCTCGACGACGCGCAGCACGCCCGGCTCCAGTCTGCGGCGGTAGTCGACCAGATCGGCGATGGAGATGATGGGGATGCCGTGTACCCGGGCCATGGTCAGCAGCTCGGGGAGCCGGGCCATCGACCCGTCGTCGCGCACCACCTCGGCGATGACGCCGGCGGGGCGCAGGCCCGCCATCCGCACCAGATCGACGGCGGCCTCGGTATGCCCTCGCCGACCGAGGACGCCGCGCGGGTGCGCTCGCAATGGGAACACGTGCCCGGGGCGCGTGAGATCACGGGGTGTGGCGGCCGGATCGGCGAGCAGGCGCATGGTGTGGGCGCGGTCGGCGGCCGAGATACCGGTGTCGATCCCCGCCGCCGCGTCCACCGAGACCGTATACGCGGTGCCCTTCGGATCCTGGTTGATCGCCGTCATCGGCGGCAGCTCCAGCCGGTCCAGATCGCTGCCCGTCATGGGCACGCACAGCACGCCGCTGGTGTGCCGCACCAGGAACCCGATATTCTCCGCGGTCGCCCGCTCCGCGGCCAGCACCAGATCGCCTTCGTTCTCGCGGTCCTCGTCGTCCACGACGAGCGCCATACCGCCGCTCGCGATCGCCGCTACCGCGGCAGGCACCGAGTCCAGTTCACCGGTCATCGTCCGCCACCTCCATATGACTGATCGAAATATGACGGGGCAGGAATAACCAGGCGGCGTCTCACTCAGCGAGGCGATCGATATCCGCCAGCAGTTCCCGGGCGAGGTCGCGCTCCGACTCGTAGTGCCGCACGCACCAGCGCAGCACCAGTTCCGGATAGGCCCAGTCCGGGTTCGCCTCGGCGCCCTTGGCGTCGACCTCGGCGCGTTTACGCATCTTCTCGGCATACGTGATGTGCTCGGTGAGAACTTCGCGCATCCGGTCGGGCTCGGCGAGGTTGCCGAGCCAAGCTCGCAGCATCACGCTGTGCTTGAGCACCGGCGCCTCGACCGGCGCGTGATTGACCCAGTTCGCGGCGGCGGCACGGCCTTCCGGCGTGATGGAGTACATGCGTTTGCCGCGCACGCCGTCCTCGTGCGCCACCGTGCGAGAGCGGGCGTAGCCGTGCTTCTCCAGGCGTTTGAGTTCGGCGTAGATCTGGCTGAACGACGGGCTCCAGTAGAAGAACTGCAGACTCCAGTCGGCCCACTTCTTCAGGTCGTAGCCGGAGAGTTCGTCGGCGTGCGAAAGCATTCCGAGCACGGCCCACGCGGTGGTCGGTAGGTCGGGCACCGCGGGTGTGCCGCCATCGGTCATGGTCGGACTGTACCGCCCAGGCATATTCGGATTCGGACTATCGCCAGCGCGCCCGGCGGGGGAACAGCGCCCGGCCTGCCTCGTGGGAGATCTCGAGCAGCACCCGCGCCAGCTTGTCGAAACTCATCGCCTCGGCCCGCCCGGACAACGACAGGGCCGCGGGCGCCGTCCCACGGCCGCGCAACGGCGCTGCGACGCAAGCGATTCCGTCCATCGACTCCTCCCGGTCCACCGCAACGCCCTGACGCAGCCGGATCTGGGCCAAGGCGCGATGCAGCGCGTCGGGCTCGGTGATGGTGTGCGCGGTCAGGCGCGGCAGCAGGGAATGGAACGCCGCCTCGGCGATGCTCGGTTCCAGCGCCGCCAGCATCGCCTTGCCGAGCGCGGTGCAATGTGCCGGCATGCGGCCGCCGAGGCGGGTCGGCAGCAGCGCGGCCAGTCGGCCACCCGCCTTGTCGAGGTAGACGACCTCACGTCCGTCGAGCACCGCCAGATGGCCGACCATGCCGGTACGCTGACACAGTTCGTGCAGCAGCGGGCTGACGGCGTCGCGGATCTCGTTGTGATCGGCGGTGAGCCCGCCCAGCTCCAGCGTGCGCATGCCGAGCCGGTACCCGCCGGAAGTATGTGCCAGCCAGCGCAGCCGGATCATTTGATCGAGAATCCGATGGACTGTCGAGCGTGGCAGGCCGGTGCGCTCCACCAAGCCGAGCAGCGTCAGCGTCGGCGTAGTGGCGTCGAACGCGTCCAGGATGAGGGTCATCCGCTCGATCATCGACACCGGCACGTCGGCGGCGACCCGCTCGGGTCGGGAGCGGTGGGGGGCCCGGCTGGTGCGCGGCTCGGCGTCGGGCAGCAGGGTGACGGTCATCGGAACCTCCGTCGGTCGCAATCGGGGTACGTCGACCAGGCGTGACGTGCCCGATCGTTTGTGGCTCCCATCACACTGACGGGTTCGCGACCGGGATGAATCGGGAGAACTACGTAGCTTCCACGGATCTCGGTCTCGGTGACCGGACCCGGATCTTGACCTCCCTCCGGCGACGGCTGTTGTCATAGCTATCAGGTATATGCCTGATCGAAATAGGAGGCCCGATGGAACCGGTGCTCGAGATGGACGGATCGTCACTGGACGTGCGCGACTTCAAAGCCGTACTGGGGCGCTTCTGCACCGGCGTCACGGTGATCACCGCGCGGTCGGCGGACGGGCCGGTCGGATTCACCTGCCAGTCGTTCTCGGCGCTGTCGCTGGAGCCGCCCGCGGTCTGCTTCTGCCCCGCGCGCACGTCCACGTCGTGGCCGCGCCTCCGTGCGGTGGGCCGGTTCTGCGTCAACATCCTGGCCCACGACCAGCAGGCGATCTGCCGGCAGCTCGCGCGCAGCGGGACGGACAAGTTCGCGGGCGTCGACTGGGTGCCGTCACCGAACGGCTCGCCGCGGCTGACCGGGACCATGGCCTGGCTCGATTGCGAACTCGAGCAGGAGGTCGACGGCGGCGACCACACCATCGTCATCGCGCGCGTCACCGCGCTGTCGGTGCATCGCGAGGCGCCGCCGCTGCTGTTCTACCGCTCCGCCTTCGGGCGGCTGGATCCGGCCTGAGCGTCTCCCGGCCAGTGGGACTGCGCATTTCCGCTCCGGCATGCCGAACCGAAATATCGAGGTGACAAACGTGCGCGAATTGTGGAGGAACCGATGACTACCGACACCGAGGTTCGAGTGATCGACGCGGGCGCTCCGCCCGCCCGGTACGCGCGCGGCTGGCACTGTCTCGGGCTCGCGCAGGACTTCCGGGACGGGAAGCCGCACACCGTGGAGATCTTCGGCACCGAACTGGTTGTCTTCGCCGGTGCGGGCGGCGAACTCGCCGTTCTGGACGCCTACTGCAGGCACATGGGCGGAAACCTGGGTGACGGGGAGATCAAAGGGGACTCGATCGCCTGCCCGTTCCACGACTGGCGCTGGGGCGGCAACGGCCGTTGCACCGGCATCCCCTACGGCCGCCGGGTGCCACCCCGCGCGCGGACCCGCTCCTGGCCGACGCTGGAGCAGAACAAACAGCTGTTCGTCTGGCACGACCCAGAGGGCAATCCGCCGCCGGACCAGGAGGCCATCCCGCGTATCGAGGGCGCGTTCAGCGACGAGTGGACCGACTGGACTTGGAACACCATGACGATCGACGGCGCGAACTGCCGCGAGGTCATCGACAACGTGGTGGACATGGCGCACTTCTTCTACGTGCACTTCGGGTTCCCCACCTACTTCAAGAACGTCTTCGAAGGGCACATCGCCAGTCAGTACATGACCTCGGTGTCACGCGAGGACATGATGGGGGAGACCGCGAAGGCATTGGGCGGCAAGAACGTTCTGCACTCCGACGCCTCCTACTACGGCCCTTCCTACATGATCGATCACCTGCGCAGCGAGAGCGCGGGCCTGACCGTCGAGGGCATCCTCATCAACTGCCACTACCCGGTGTCACCCACGAAATTCGTGCTGCAATACGGCGCGATCGTGAAGAAGCCGTTCGGCGTGCCGCCGGAGCAGGCCGCGGAGATCGCGGCGAAGTTCGCCGGTGGTCTGGGGCGCGGCTTCGAACAGGATGCCGCCATCTGGCAGCGCAAGACCCGCATCGACAATCCGCTGCTGTGCGAGGAGGACGGACCCGTCTACCAGCTGCGCCGTTGGTACGAGCAGTTCTACACCGACGTGGCCGAGATCGACCCGAAGATGACCGACCGCTTCGAGTTCGAGGTCGACACCACCCGCGCGGTCACGGCGTGGGAGCGGGAGGTCGCCGAGAATCTCGCCGGGCAACCCACCGGCGCCGGAGCCTGAGCGGGACCGTGATGGAACGGGTTACCTGCCGCACCTGCGCGACGTGCGTGCTGGTCGAGAAATTCAGCCCACAGCACACCAGTGTGCAGTGGACCGCGGGCGCGGTGGCGGCCTGCGCCGAGTTCGCCGGGGCGGACAGCGCGCGAGCGCGGACCTGCGTCGCGCTGCGCGACAGCATCGATGCCGCGGTCGCGGGCGGTGGGATCGAAGTCGGCACCCGGGACGGAGACGTGCCGTGAGCGCGGCGCACGCTGTGGACGACCGGAGCGGAGACATGACAGTGGATCAGGCTGGAGCGGCCGCGGTGCGGCCGACGCGGACCGGTATCCCCGGTGGCACCGAGCGCCGCCCCGGATCGATCCTGCCCCTGCGCGTGGCGCGGGTGATCCGGGAAACGGGCGATGCGGTATCGCTCGAACTGGATGTCGCCGCGCAGCACCCGGATTCGATCGCATACCGCCCTGGGCAGTTCCTGACGCTGCGGATACCGAGCGAGCTGACCGGCTCGGTGAGCCGGTGCTACTCCTTGTCGAGCGCGCCGCACGAGGAGGGGCCGCTGAAAGTCACGGTCAAGCGAACGCCCGACGGCTACGGATCGAATTGGCTGTGCGACAACGCCGTAGCGGGCACGGTCCTCGACGCCCTGCCGCCCGCGGGCGTGTTCACCCCCGCATCGCTGGACGACGACCTGCTGTTGTTCGCGGCGGGCAGTGGCATCACCCCTGTGCTGTCGATCCTGAAATCGGTGCTGGCGGCGGGGTCCGGGCACTGCACGCTGATCTACGCCAACCGCGACGAGCACTCGGTGATCTTCGCCGCCGAGCTCGCCGACCTCTCGGCCCGGCATCCCGGCCGCCTGGTCGTGGTGCACTGGCTGGAGAGCGTGCAAGGGCTACCGAGCCGCGCGCAGCTCGCGGCGCTGGCCGGACCGTGGTCGGACCGCGAGGCGTTCATCTGTGGCCCCGGTCCGTTCATGGACGCCGTCTCCGCAACGCTGATCGGGCTGGGGGCAGGCCGCGAGCGCGTGCACGTCGAGAAGTTCGTGTCGCTCGACGGCAATCCGTTCGAAAGCGGCATACCGGAGGTATTCGACTCCGGCGACCGCGCCGCTGTCGAAGTCGATCTCGACGGCGAGACGCGCGAGCTCCCGTGGCCGCGGCAGCAAGTGCTGCTCGACGTCCTGCTCGCCAACGGGCTGGAAGCGCCCTACTCCTGCCGCGAGGGCGCCTGCAGCGCCTGCACCTGCCGGATCGTTTCGGGGCAGGTGCAGATGCGGCACAACGAAGTTCTCGACGAGGCCGATCTGGCCGAGGGATACGTGCTGGCCTGCCAGGCGGTCCCGGTCACCGACACGGTGCGAGTCACCTATTCCTGAGGAGTACGACGAATCAATGGCTGATATCGCCTCGCTCGGCTACGTCCGAATCGCCGTCGCCGATGTGGCGGCCTGGCGCGCGTTCGCTTTCGACGCGCTGGGTTTCGCCCGGGCCACCGGTCCGAATACGGACAGTCTGTACCTGCGGATGGACGAGCACGCCTACCGCTTCGAACTCGTTCCCGCCGAGCAGGACCGGGTGCTCGCCGTCGGCTGGGAGGTGCGCGACTATCGCGCGCTCGCCCGGGTGCGGCACACGCTGGAGCAGGCGGGCGTGGCCGTCGCGCCACTCGCCCAGGACGAGGTCGACGCTCTGCGGGTGGAAGAAGCGTTCAGCTTCACCGATCCCGCCGGGTTCACCGTCGAGGTCTTCCACGGCCCGGTGCTCGACCACAGCCCGGTCCGCACCGCGCACGGCGACCGTTTCGTCACCGGGGGATCGGGGCTCGGCCATGTGGTGCTGCCGGTGCCCGACCTCGATGAGGCGAACAGCTTCTACTGTGAGGTGCTCGGATTCCTGCCGCGCGGCTCGTTCCGGGTGCCCACCCCACCGGGGGTGGGGCCGATTCGCGTGCGATTCCTCGGCGTCAACCAGCGCCACCACAGCCTCGCCCTGATCCCCGGCACCCGTCCCGAGGGGCCGGGCCTGGTGCACATCATGGTCGAGGTCGACGAACTCGACTCCGTCGGCCGGGCGCTGGACCGGGTCATGCGGGCCGGCTATCCGTTGTCATCGACCCTCGGCCGCCACACCAATGACAAGATGATCTCCTTCTACGTCCGCACTCCCGGCGGCTGGGATCTCGAGTACGGCACCGAGGGCATGCTGGTCGACGAAGCCACCTACAGCGCCGAGGAGATCACCGCCGACAGTTACTGGGGCCACCAATGGTCGCGTGGCTGACCGGGCGGGCCGCTGCCGCCGTGAGGTCCTAGACTGTCGATTCGAGGAGGAAGGACGCTGATGAAGCGAAATCTGAACTGCCCCTGCGGAGAATCGATCGTCGGAACCGACGAGGACGATCTCGTCGCGAAGACACAGGCCCACTTGGCGGAGAAGCACCCCGGACACGACTACTCGCGCGACGAAATCCTGTTCATCGCGTACTGACCGAGAGCTCCGGGGCGTGCCCCGGAGCATCACGGTCTCGGGCGCAGACCCTCGATCATGTGCGTGGTGGTCTCGTCCAGCAGTTCGTCGGCGGTCTCCGCGGCGATCACGCCCGAGCCGACGAAGGTCGCCAGACCCTGTAGCGCGGCGACCACGGACAACGCGATGCGCCGCGGGTCGCCCGCGATCACCTCACCCCGCTGCTGCGCTTCGGCGATGAGCGCGACCGGTGTCGCGAACGCAGCGTCCACGGCACGGGACATCGCATCACCGGCGGCGGGGCTGTGTCTGCGCGCGAACATGAGCGCGACGAGCGCCGGATTCTCGGTGGCGAACCGGAGATAGGTCCGGGCCAGGGCGCGGAAGCGCACATCAATCGCACTTCCGGCCGCGGTCTGCTCCAAGGCGGCGGCCAGACGCTGGAATCCCGACACCGCGATGGCATCCAGCAATGCCTGCTTGTCCTTGAAATGCCGGGTCGGAGCGGCGTGACTGACTCCCACCTCCCGGGCCAGCCTGCGCAGTGACAAGCCGTCCACGCCGGACTCGCGCAGTGTCGCCTCGGCCCGCTGCAGCAGTTCGGCGCGCAGGTCGCCGTGGTGGTAGGACCGGCTTCGAGTGATGGGCATGGTGTATGCAGGATAACAAAATGTAGGCATTGCCTACTTTGTAGGCGGTGACTACATTTGCTCGCATGACGGTTCGGACCTTCACCGCCCCGATCGCAGTGCTGACGATCTTCGCGGCGCTGCTCGCCACCATGTACCTCGGCTACTCCGGCAATACCGAGAAGAACTTGCACGATTTCCCGATCGCTCTGGTGAATCAGGACATGGGTGACACGCTCGACGGCAAACACGCCGACATCGGCGCCCAGGTCACCGCCGCACTGGTCGCCGGGATCCCGGCGGAGAAGATCGATCTGCGCGTCGTCGGCATCGCCGAGGCACGCAAACTGTTGCAGGACGGCGAGGTGTACGGCGCCATCGTCATCCCGTCCGACTTCACCAAGCGGCTGGCCATTCTGGGTGCGGCCGCCGTGGTCCCCGGGGAGATCGAGCGGCCGGTGATCACGGTCCACACCAACCCGCGCATCGGTCCGTACACCACCGGCATCATGCAGCGCGTCGCCGATCGTGCGCTGAGCCAGGTGGACGAGACCGTCGGCAAGAACCTGACCGGCCAGGTGAACACCGCCCTCGCCGCTGGACCGGGAGCGCCGGTCGAGCTCAGCGGCGCGGCCCGGCTGATGCTCTCCGACCCGGTGCAGATCGTCACCGCGCCGTATCGCCCCATGGACGATGGTGCAGGCCAAGGCCTCGTCGCCTTCTTCTACACCTTGATCCTGCTGCTGGCCGGCTTCACCGGCGCCATGATCATCCACACGCTCGTCGACTCGGTCCTCGGTTTCACCCCCACCGAGTACGGTCCGTGGTTCGTCCACCCGCCGGCCACCGGGATCTCCCGCTTCCGCACCCTGCTCGTGAAATGGGCCGTCGTCGTCACCGCGGCGCCGATCCTGTCCGGGATCTTCCTCGCGGTGGCCGCCGCCTTGCGTGTTCCGCTGGGCAGCCCGCTGCTGTTGTGGCTCTACGGCGCGCTCGCCATCGTCGCCGTCGGCGTGACCGCGCTGGCCGTCCTGGCCACCTTCGGCACCGCCGGACTGCTGGTCAACCTGATCTTGTTCGTCGTTCTCGGCCTGCCGTCGTCGGCCGCCACGGTTCCCTTGGAAGCGACGCCCCCCTATATCGCGAAGCTGGCCGCCTTCGAGCCGATGCACCAGATCTACCTGGCCGTGCGCGCCATCCTGTTCTTCGACGCCCACACCGGAGCCGGTTTCGGCCACGGGTTGTGGATGACACTGCTCGGCCTCGGAATCGGACTGCTCCTCGGCATCACGGCCACGTACGCCTACGACCGCCGTGGACTGCACCGGGCGTCAGCGCCCGTCGGCAGTGCCCCGGCGGTGGGTGTGCCCGCCGTCGCCCCGTGAACGGAGCGGGTGATCAGTCGTCGGTGGCGGCCAAGAGCGCGTCGAGCTTCTCCGGGTCGACGCCGAAGCCGGTGAGGCGGTTCAGCGGAATGGAGGCGATCATCCGCATCATGTCCACTCCGAGTGCCGAGGCGTCGCCCATGCTCTCGGACATGCCGCCGAAGACCTCGGCCAGTGCTGCCGCCGCCCTCGGATCGGCCAAGGCCTCCCCGAGCGTCGACTCCGCCGTGATCGGGATCCGCAGTTCGTCACCGGCGAGGTCGACCACCCCGGTGACGCGCAAGTCCCGGCTGGAAGCGCCTGCCCACACCCGGTAGGCGCCGCCTTCCACGATCCAGCGGTCGACGCGGGTCTCCCAATAGGCCAGATCATCGCGGTGCAGCAGAATTGAGATCTCTTCCCGCGCACCGGGTTCCAGTTCGGCGGTCACCGCCGCACCCTTCAGCTCGCGGACCGGACGCGTGACGGAGGAACCGGGCAGCGCCGTGTACACCTGCACCACCTCGCGGCCTCTGCGGGAACCGGTGTTGGTGACGCCGACGCGCACCGTGATCCCGCCTTCGCCTGCGGTGAGTATCGGATCGGAGTAATCGAACGTGGTGTAGGACAAGCCGTGCCCGAACGGATAGCACACGCCCATGTCCCGGCTGTCGTACCAGCGGTATCCCACATACAGGCCTTCGCCGTAGCGAACGTGCGAATTCTCGCCCGGGAAGTCGAGATAGGCCGGAGTGTCCTGCAAGCGCACCGGCACCGTCTCGGCGAGTCGCCCGGACGGATTCACCACACCGAACAGCACGTCGGCGAGTGCGCCGCCTCCGGCTTGGCCGAGCAGTCCGCCGTCCAGGATGGCGGGCGCCGCGGCGGCCACCGGGGCCAGCCGCAGCACGCCGCCGTGCGCGAGCACGACCACGGTGTCCGGTTGGGCCCGCACCACCGCGTCCAGCAGAGCCAGCTGCTCGGCGGGCAGCTCGAGGTTCTCACGGTCGAAACCCTCGGATTCCTGCGTGGCCGCCAGGCCCAGGAACAGTACGGCCACCTCCGCGTTCGCGGCGGCGGCGACGGCTTCCGCGCGCAACGCGTTGTTGTCCGCGTCCGGGTCGTCCGTGGCGAAACCCTGACTGTAGGAGACCGTTCCGGAGTCCGCGAGCGCGCGGATCTCGTCCAGCGGCACATCGAGCCGGGTCGGGTTGACGTGCGAGCTGCCGCCGCCTTGGTATCGAGGTTCCGCCGCGAATTCGCCGATCACCGCGAGCGAGCGCCCCGGAGCGAGTGGTAGCAGGCCACGGTCGTTCCGCAACAGGACGACGCAGCGTGCGGCGACCTCGCGGGCCAAGCGATGGTGTTCATCGGTGGTGTCGACGGCATCGGCGATCGCGCGTCCGGCCACCACCCGCGCCGCCAGCGTCGCCACGTTCCGCGCGGCGCGGTCGACGTCCGCCGGGTCGAGCGTGCCGGCGGCCATCGCCGCCGTCACCTGGGCGTCGGAGACGCCGCTGCCGCCCGGCATCTCCAGATCCAGCCCGGCCGTCACGGCGGCGGGCCGGTCGGCCACCGCACCCCAGTCGGAGATCACCGCACCGTCGAATCCCCATTCACCGCGCAGCACGTCGGTGAGCAACCAGCGATTCTGCGCGGCGGGTACACCGTTGATCCGGTTGTAGGAGCACATCACCGTCCACGGCCGGGCCGTGCGCACGATGTGGGCGAACCCGCGCAGGTAGATCTCGCGCAGCGGGCGCGGGTCGACGTCGGAACTGGACCGCATCCGGTCGTGCTCGGCGTTGTTGGCGGCGAAATGCTTGAGAGAGGCGCCCACTCCGGTGCTCTGCAGCCCGGTAACCCATGCCGCGCCGAGCAGGCCGGTGAGCAGCGGGTCCTCTGAGTAGTACTCGAAATTCCGCCCGCCGCGCGGGTCTCGCTTGATGTTGACTCCCGGCCCGAGCAGCACGTCCACGTCCAGAGCGCGGGCCTCCCGGCCCAGGGCCGCTCCCACCCGGCGCACCAGCTCGGTGTCCCAGCTCTGCGCGAGCCCCACCGCGGGCGGGAAGCAGGTGGCGGGCAGGCTCTCGGCCAGCCCGAGGTGATCGGTCGCCCCCGCCTGCCTGCGCACACCGTGCGGGCCGTCGGTCATGGTCACCGAGGCGACGGGACCGATCGCCTTGGTGGTCCAGAAGTCGGCGCCGCTGCCGAGCGCGGCGCGCTGCTCCGGCGCCAGATCGGCGAGGTCGGGCTTGCTCGTCATCGAGACTCCTCGGGTCTAGACCGTTACCGAAAACAGTATGCCATTCGGTTTTCGCGGCCGGGCTCTTCCGAGTACAGTCACGGCGTGGTTCGGCGCGGCGCGTATTCGAAAGGGATCGCCAAACGGGAACAGATCCTCGCGGCGGCGCTGGAGATCGTCGCCCGCGTCGGATACAGCCGGACCACCGTGCGTGAACTCGCCGAGTCCGTCGGCTTGAGCCAGACCGGTCTGCTGCACTATTTCGGCAGCAAAGAACAGCTTTTCGCCGCGATCCTCGCACGTCGCGACGAGGCCGACCGCGACGCCTTCACCACACCGGCCGTGCCGCCCGACCTGCCCTCCGCGCTGCTGCGCCTGATCCGGCACAACGCGGAAGTCCCCGGCTTGGTCGAGCTCTACACTCGCTTCTCCGCCGAGGCCACCCGTTCCGGCCACCCCGCCCACGAGTACTTCCGCGATCGATACCGCACCGTCCGCGCCGCCCTCACCCGCGCCGTCGCCGACCTTCGCGAATCCGGCCGCCTTCCCGCGGATCTCGATCCCGAGCGCTTCGCCGTGATCGCCCTGGCCCTGCTCGACGGCTTGCAGGCGCAGTGGTTGTACGACCCGGACGTGGACATGGCCGACCACGTGGCGTACTTGTGGGAGCTGATCGAGCGCCCGGCCGAGCGACCCGAGCGAACGCCCCCACCCCGGTAGTATCGGGTTAGCGGTTTCGCGTCGGCCGTACCCGTATCCGGCCGGGCGGCAGCCACGGGAGTGGGAAATGAGCGCACGCGACGGCCCCAGCCTGCGGCGGTGGCATCGCAGCACCCGGGTGCTGGTGATCGCCGCCACGGTGTTCGTCGTGTCGCTGCTGATCGTTCCCCGGTTGATCAGAGCCTATGTCGGCTGGCTGTGGTTCGGTGAAGTCGGATTCCGTGGTGTCTGGTTCACCGTGCTGCTCACGCGCTCGGCACTGTTCTTCGTCATCGCGTTGATCATCGGCGGTGTCCTGCTCGCGGCGATGTGGCTCGCGTTCCGATTCCGCCCGCAGTTCCTGCCGGAGTCCGGGGAAGAAGACAGTCTCCGGCCGTTTCGGATGATGATCCTGCGGCGCCCGCGGCGGTTCGGTCTGGGTGTCGCTGTCACGGTGGGGCTCATCTGCGGCCTCGCCGCACAGTCGAGCTGGATGACGGTCCAGCTGTTCCTCCACGGCGGGTCGTTCGGGGTGTCGGACCCGCAATTCGGGCACGACGTCGGGTTCTTCGCCTTCGACCTGCCTTTCTACCGATTCGTCGTCAACTGGCTGTTCGTCGCCGTTCTGCTGGCCTTTATCGCCGGGCTCGCGACGCACTACCTGCTCGGGGGGCTGCGGCTGTCCGGAAAAGCGGGCGGCCTGACCCACGCGGCCCGGGTCCAGCTCGCGGTACTCGCCGGCACCTTCATCGTCTTGAAGGCGATCGCCTATTGGCTCGACCGGTATTCGCTGCTTTCCAGTAGTAGCAAGGAGCCCACCTTCGCGGGCCCTGGCTACACCGACATCAACGCCGTGCTTCCTGCTCGCCTGATTCTCTTCGCGATCGCGATCATCTGCGCGGCGGCGGTCTTCGCCGCGATCGTCGTGCGCGATCTACGGATTCCGGCGATGGCCGCCGCGCTGCTGCTGCTGTCGTCGATCCTCGTCGGAGCCGTCTGGCCGTTGGCGGTCGAGCAGTTCTCCGTCCGGCCGAACGCCGCCGACATGGAACGCGTCTACATCGAACGCAACATCGCGGCTACCCGGCAGGCGTACGGGATCGGTAACGATCGGGTCGAGTACCAGCCGTACTCCGGCGTCGGCACCAAGCCTCCCTCGGAAGTTCCCGCAGATGTCACGACCCTCGCCGACGTCCGTCTCCTCGATCCGAACGTGCTCTCCCGGACGTTCACCCAGCAGCAACAGCTGAAGAACTTCTACAGCTTCCCGCCGCATCTGGACCTGGATCGCTACCGCATCGGTGGACAACTGCGCGACTACGTGGTCGCCGCGCGGGAGCTGACGCCGAGCGCGCTGAGTGGTAACCAGCGCCATTGGGTCAACCGGCACACCGTCTACACGCACGGGAACGGGTTCGTCGCCGCACCGGCCAACCGGGTCAACGCGGCCGTCCGCGAGGCCGCCGGGGATGCCGCCAGCAGCAACAGCGGATACCCGATCTACGCCGTCGGCGACATCGCCTCCCAGGCATCCGGGCATCAGGTGATCCCAGTGGACCAGCCCCGCATCTACTTCGGCGAAGTGATCGCCCATGCGAGCCCGGACTATGCCATCGTGGGCGGCGGCGCGGAGCCTCGCGAGTACGACACCGACACCACCAAGTACACCTACACCGGCGCCGGTGGCGTGCCCATCGCGAACTGGCTCGATCGCCTTGCCTTCGCCGCGACCTACACCGAACGCAACATCGTCTTCTCCAAAGCGATCGGTCCCGAGTCGAAAATCATCTTCAATCGCGATCCGCGCCATCGCGTCGAACTCGTCGCACCCTGGTTGACCACCGACAACAATCCCTATCCGGCGGTGGTGGACGGCCGTATCGTCTGGATCGTCGACGCGTACACCGCGATCGACGGCTATCCCTACGCCAAGCGCAGCTCGCTGGAAGCACTCGAACCGGGTGACGACACCCATCGGGGATCGCCTCGGCAGGTCTCCTATGTGCGCAACTCCATCAAGGCCACCGTCGACGCCTACGACGGCACGGTGCGGCTGTACCAGATCGACCGGCAGGATCCGGTGCTGGCCGCGTGGATGAAGGTCTTCCCCGGCACGGTCGAACCCGAGGAATCGATCACGCCGCAACTGCGCGCCCACTTCCGGTATCCGGAGGATCTGTTCACGATCCAGCGCGAGATGCTCGCCAAGTACCACGTCGACGAACCGCGAGAATTCTTCACCACGAACGCTTTCTGGTCGGTGCCGAGTGATCCCACCGTGGAAACCAACCCGCACCAACCGCCGTTCTACGTCCTGCTCGGCGGCCAAGGCAGCGCCGAGCCGTCATTCCGGCTGGCCAGCGCGATGGTCGGGTACAACAGGGAATTCCTCTCCGCTTACGTCTCCGCTCGCTCCGATCCGGAGAACTACGGCAAGATCACCGTTCTGCAGTTGCCCACCGACACCCTCACCCAGGGGCCACAGCAGATCCAGAACTCGATGATCTCCGACACCAGGGTGGCCTCCGAGCGCACCCTGCTCGAGCGCTCGAACCGGATCCAGTACGGCAATCTGCTCACCTTGCCGATCGCCGACGGCGGCGTGCTCTACGCCGAGCCACTTTTCACCGAGCGCATTTCCACGGCACCGAACGCGTCGACGTTCCCGCAGCTGGCGCGGGTGCTGGTCAGCTATCGCGAACCCGGTACCGGCGGCGTTCTCGTGGGTTACGCGCCGACCCTCGCCGAGGCGCTCGACCAGGTGTTCGGTCCCGGAACCGGCCGGCTCGCCACGCCACCCGGCGGTGGTCCCGGCGCTCCATTGCCACCGGGCCAGCAGCCGGTGGCGCCGCCGTCGGCACAACCGCAGACGCAAGGCCCTCCACCGGCGGATCAAGCGAAGATCGCCGAACTGAACAGGCAGATCGATGAGATCCGGGCTGCCCTCGAACGCCTGCAGAAGCAGTTGAACGAACTCGATCGCAACGGTCGCTGACGCGCGTCGTCGATCGAACCGCGGAAGAACCTAGTCCGATTGTGTTGCCGTCGGCACACTTTCGGTGCCGGGGCCACGCTGTGTGTCCGGCAGGTGAACGAGGATCAGGCCGACGCCCGCGATCAGGAAGTTCTGCAGCGCGGCCGACGACGCGTTCACATCGTCGTTGGCCCACATACGGAACCATTCACCGCCCACGGTCAGGAACCCGCCCGCGAACAGCAGCACCGACATGGTCCAGCCCAGACTCGACAGCCGCACGGCCACATCGAGACCGGCTCGAAGCCTGCGGGGCCGTCCGGCCAGCACCCGGACCCACACGGCCCCCGCGGCCAGCAGCACGAAGGCGATCAGGAACTCCCAGACCACGACCAGAATGTAGGCGACGAGCGCGACATTGCCATCGGTGATCGCGCGCCAGTCCGTTCCCGGATTGTGGATCGTCGCCTTCATCGACAACACGGCGGCGACCCCGTTGCGATTGGTGTCGGTGTCCACGCAGTTGGTGAATGCGACGAACAGGTAATAGAAGCCGGTGATCGTGGCCAGTGCCGCCACCGCCATCCGGCGGCTACCCACCACATCGAGAAACCTTGCGCCGCTGCGTGTCATCTGCCTACCTCGGGTCGACTGGCATGAAGGTTCGGACATCCAGGCGTCGACGATGATATAGCTACCCGAGCGCGCCTGCTCCCCACGGCGGGGGAGTCGAAGTCGGCGAGAAGCCTTCCATCACAGACAGATCCGGGCGACAGTGCCCCGAAACACGGCGACTGCGCCACCTGGGCGTGGT
>NZ_JBHVDM010000006.1:0-111984 GCF_042802775.1 Nocardia sp. NPDC057455
GCCGCTGAGCTATTCCACGGTGACGGACTTGGCCAGGTTACGTGGCTTGTCGACGTCGTAGCCGCGGGCCTGCGCCACCTCGGCGGCGAAGATCTGCAGCGGGATCGTCGACAACAGCGGCTGGAACAGCGTCGGCGCGCTGGGAATCTCGATGAGGTCGTCGGCGAACGGACGAACCGTGTCGTCACCTTCCTCCGCGATCACGATGGTGCGCGCGCCGCGAGCCTGGATCTCCCGGATGTTGCTCAGCAGCTTCGAGTGCAGCACCGCGCGCCCCTTCGGCGACGGCATCACCACGATCACCGGGAGGCCGTCCTCGATCAGCGCGATCGGACCATGCTTGAGCTCACCCGCCGCGAAACCCTCGGCGTGCATGTAGGCCAGCTCCTTGAGCTTGAGCGCGCCCTCCAACGCCACCGGGTAGCCGACGTGACGTCCCAGGAACAGCACGGTCGGCACCTGGGCGAGTTCCCGCGCGATGGTCCGCACCTGCGGCGCGGTCTCCAGCACGCGTTCCACCAGCTTCGGCATCGCCTCCAGCTCGGCGAACTCCCGGGCGACCTCGTCCGGGTACTTGGTGCCGCGCGCCTGCGCCAAGGCCAGCCCGACCAGGTAGTTCGCGGTCACCTGGGCCAGGAACGCCTTGGTGGAGGCGACGCCGATCTCCGGCCCGGCCCTGGTGTAGAGCACCGCGTCGGACTCGCGGGGGATCTGCGCGCCATTCGTATTGCAGATCGCGAGGACGCGCGCCTTCTGCTCTTTCGCATGGCGCACCGCCTCCAGCGTGTCGGCGGTCTCACCGGACTGGGAGATCGCCACCACCAGCGTCGAGCGGTCCAGCACCGGATCGCGGTAACGGAACTCGCTGGCCAGCTCGACCTCGACCGGCAGCCGCGTCCAGTGCTCGATCGCGTACTTCGCCAGCAGCCCCGAGTGATAGGCGCTGCCGCACGCGACGACGAACACCTTGTCGAAATCGCGCAGCTCCTGGTCGGCGAGGCGCTGCTCGTCCAGCACAATCCGGCCCGCGCCGTCGTGATCGGTGCTGAAATGCCCCATCAGGGTGTCCGCGACCGCGGCGGGCTGCTCCTCGATCTCCTTGAGCATGAAGTAGTCGTGGCCACCCTTCTCGGCGGCGGCCAGGTCCCAGTCGATCGTGAACGGACGGGTGCGCGCCCGCGCGTCCTCGCCCGCGAAATCGGTGACCCGGTAGCTGTCCAGGGTGATCACGACGGCCTGGTCCTGCCCGAGCTCGACCGCCTCGCGAGTGTGCTCGATGAACGCTGTGACATCGGAGGCGATGAACATCTCACCCTTGCCCACGCCCACAACCAGCGGCGTGGAGCGGCGCGCGGCCACGATCATGTCCGGGTGGTCGGCGTGCGTGAAGACCAGGGTGAACGCGCCCTCCAGCCGGCGCAGCACCGACAGCGCGCTGGCCGCGAAGTCACCGGTGGTCGGGCCGTCGGCGTACGCGCGGGCGACCAGGTGCACGGCGACCTCGGTGTCGGTGTCGCTGTGCAACTCGACCCCGGCGTCCTCCAGTTCGCGCCGCAGCGGAGCGAAGTTCTCGATGATGCCGTTGTGCACCACGGCGACCTTGCCGCTGTCGTCCCGGTGCGGATGCGCGTTGCGGTCGGTCGGCGCGCCGTGCGTGGCCCAGCGGGTGTGCCCGATTCCCGTGGTTCCCACGAAACGATCGATGCCGGTTTCGGCGAGCTGAGCCTCCAGATTCGCCATGCGACCGGCCTTGCGTTCCACCGCGAGGGCGCCGGCGCCGTCCAGGATCGCCACACCCGCGGAGTCGTAACCGCGATATTCCATGCGGCGCAACGCGTCAACGACGACGCCGAGCGCGTCCCGGTACCCGACGTACCCCACGATTCCGCACATGGCTCACCACACTACTTATCGGATAACGTTCACGTCGTGTCGGCGTCTGTGAAATCGCTAATGAGCACCCTGACCAGCCGTGGCCCGCACCGCGTGTTGCGTGGCAATCTGGCCATCGCGGGCCAGCCGGGGGTGGTGTTCACGCCCGAGGCCGGGCGGAATCTACCTGCCGTCGCGTTCGGGCACGGCTGGCTGACCGGGGCCGGCCACTACCGCACCCTGCTCGAGCACCTCGCTTCGTGGGGAATCGTGGCGGCCGCCCCCGACACCGAGCGCGGGCCGATTCCGTCACATCTGGGCCTGGCCGCCGATTTGCTCACCACGCTCGACATCTGCACCGGCGTGCGGCTCGGCGACGGCGAGATAAGCGTGCACCCGGAGCGCCTCGCCCTGGCCGGGCACGGCATGGGCGCGGGCGCCGCCGTCATCGCGGCGGGGCAGCGCGACGTCGCCACCCTCGCGGCGCTGTTCCCCGCGCCGACGGCGCCTGCCGCCGAAGCAGTCGCACCCGCACTGGACATTCCGGCGCTGATCCTGGCGGGCGCGTCCGACATCACCTCGGTGAGCTCCAACGCCATCCCGCTGGCCACCGCCTGGAGTGGGCCCGCAATCCTGCGCGCCATCGACAAGGCCTCACACAACGGCATCATCGAGGGCAGGCGCGTGCTCGCCGCAGTAGGTGCGGGCAAGCACGAAGCGAAAACCGCCCGCACCACCCGCGCCCTGCTGGCCGGTTACCTGCTCGCCACGCTGGCGGGCGACAAGACCTACCGCGCCTTCGCGGAGCCCGAAGAGGTCATCCCGCACACCACGGTCATCGATCCCGAAGCGCCACACGAGGAGGAGGCGGCGCCGAAGCTGAAGGTCGGCCAGCTCGCCGCGCTGCTGCGGAAGTAGCCGGCCCACCGGCCGCCGGAGGAGCGGTCAGATCAGCCAGCTCTTGCGCCGATAGAACTTCGCTTCCTCGTCCTCCTCGTCGACCGGTGTCACCAGCTGACCGGCCCGGCGCGCGGTCATCGATCGTGCGATGGCCGCCCGCTGCTCCCGTGCCTCGTCTTGCCGCCGTTGTTGCGCCTCCGCGTCGGCGGCGGCCTTGTCCAGCTCGTCGGCGTGCGTCGTCCAGAACTCGTCCATGTCGGCGGTCAGGCGGTCGGCGAGCTCTCGGCCGGTCGCCGCGGTCTGCTCGTTGATCGCCTGGATCTCGTCGAGCAGCAGCGACATGCGGCGCTGGTTCTCAGCGGCGAGTTGCCTCGCTTCCTCGGCGTAGTTCACCATGCTGCGCCTCCTCGCTCATCGGTTATGCGGACTCGGCCCGGCCGGGCTCACAGCGGGCCCGCCTCGGCGAAATCCGTGCTCAGCGGTCCCGCCTCGGCGAGTTCCGCGCCGCTGTCCACCGGCGCGTCCGATTCCCGCGCGCCCGGATCCGGCATCGGCTTCGGATAGTGCTCGCTGTCTTCCTCGCGCCGGGTGCCCGGTGGGGTTCCGCTCGGCACACCGAGCCGACCGTCGTCGGTTTCCGGTTCCGGATCCAGGTCCGGCGCATTCTCCTCCTGGGCTTTCGACGCTGGAGCCTCCTCTTGCTTCTGGTTCTCCGGCGTCGGGGCCTGCGTATGTTCCTGCGACTCGGGCGCCGGAACATCCGACACCGAGGGTGGTGCGTTCTCGGCTTCCGGCTCGGTCATCGTGATGACCGGTAGCCCTTGCTCGTTCAGTTCGACGGTGAACTTCTGCTCTGCGCCCGTGGCATCGGAGAGTACGAGTTCCAATTCGCCGTCTGGACCCATCTCGAACTTCACATGCTTTCCACCGAGATCGAATTCTGCTTCGGCCCGGGCCTTTTCGATCCCCCCTTCATCCTTCTCACCGTCGGTCTCGGCGTTCTGCGGATCGACACTCTGCATGAGCTTTTCGATCGCGTCGTCTACTCCGCTTTCGATGAGGCCGCTCAGCGCTGACAATCCCTGGTTCACGGCCTGACCGAGAACAGTTGCCACTGGGGATAGTTCCTGGGCCACCTGGCTGAGTGCGGCCAGTCCGTCCAGCGACGGCAACCGGGGCGCGGGCGTGCTCGGAGTGCTCGGCGCGGCCGGGGTATCGGGAGTGCCCGGCGTACTGGGGGTGCTCGGCGCGGCCGGTGTGGCCGACGCAGGGACATCGCTCGGTGTGGTGCTCGCCGGGACCGTGACAGCGGGCGTGCCGGGCGGCCCGGGAGCATTCGTTCCCTGGGGTTCGCCCTGATCGGCGGGTGTTTCCGGCTGTGGATTCACCAGGCCTTCCGGCCGGGGGTAGGCCCTTTCGGCGACCTGCGCCAATGCGTCGGTCAGGTTCTTGTACTGGTCCTTGAACAGGCGATCGACTTCGGCACAGACGTCGACATAGGACGCCGATTTCCGATCGAAGTCCGGCTTGAAGGTTTTGGTCAGCCACTCGTCGGTGACGCTGCGCACCCGGTCGCCGTATGCGCCGGTGAGCAGATTCCTGCTGTCGGAATTGATGAAGCCGAGCACGCTTTTGTTGATCTTGTCCTCCGGCACGGCGAGGGCGGGGAATATACGGCCGAGGTCGCGCACCTGCTCCGCGTCGATCCATTCCCGCGCATTGTGCACGTCGACGATGACTCTCACGTCGTCCGGGGTCTTGCCGTCGATCTTCACCACTTTGCCGCCGCCCACCGGGCCCTCCAGCAATTCCCGGGTGGCGAACGCCTTCGCGGCCACCGCCGAGCGCAGCGAACTCGCCATATCGGCGATCACCGTCATGGCCGCCCGGGCATGTTGCCGGTCCTCGTCGGCGAGGACCGACTGTTTACCGAGCATGTCGAGCGCCGCTGCGGCCGCCGTCCCCTGCCACAACTCGGGGAGTCGACGGGTGTAAACCTGCTGCGCGTCCCATTGCCGATCGGCCTCGGCCAAAGCGACTTTCAGCGCCTCGCCCGCCTGCTCCAGCTTCTCCACCCGCATGCCGCGCTGCTCGTCGTACATCGCCAGCAGCTTGCCGAGATCGCCGCGCCCGCCGTTGCCGCCGAACGCCGCCTCGTACAGCGGCATGAACTCGATCCAATACCGCAGCCCGGCGCTACCCTCGTCCAAAATGGCGTCGATCGCCTTGCCGTGCCAGGAAACCGTCATGAGTCCGACTCCTCGAATGTGTGGTGTCGCCGGTGCGAGCACGTGTCATTCGGCGGTCTCATGTTTTGTTCGTCTCGGAGGCGCGCTGCTGGTCGGTCTCGGCGTAGGCCACCACGGCGGCCCCGAGCGCGTCAGCGGTCGCGGTGGTGGCTTCACTCCAGTTCCGTAGCCACGCGCCGACCCGTTCCAGTCCTTGCTGCACCGCGATGCCTTGCGGCGCATAGTTTCGCCCCGCCTCGTCACCGCTGCCGAACCGGTGATCGGCGACTCGCTTCGCCTGGTCGCGAACAGCGTCCGCCGATCTCCGATAGTCACTGCCCAGCTCACCGAGTTCCCCCGTCCGGACACCGACCATTTCCGACCCGCCCACGGCTCCCCTCCGTCCTCATAGTGTCATTGCGCCGGTGTGAATCTCGCTCGCACCGAGTCCCGCCGTACTTTCTTCGACGCAACACGCCGACACTCGGTTCCCCCGAATTCCGCTCGGACGGCGACGATCAGCTGCCGATCCTGCCCCGGTCGGTGCGAACCCACTCGGAGGTGCCGTCCGGGTGGCGGTAAAATTCCCATGCGGCGTAGTCGCCGTCCTTCTCCACCACGGTGACGTGGTCGGCGAAGCCGTCGTGGTCGTAATCGGTCCAGACCTGCATCGCCTCGTCACCCGTCGTGGTGATGGTGTCGAGGGTGCCGTCGCCATCGATGTCCTGGGTCGGGTGCTGCAATTCGATGGCGCCCAGTCCGCCGAGCGACGAGGACGCGTCGATGCCGGGTATATCCAGACCGGGGAATTCGCTCGAGGTGATCATTACTACTCCTCAGCAGGACTCGTTCGGTGGCGCGTGCCGCACAAGCGGCATCGTTCCATCCTGACACCCGCGCGCGCTCGACGCAGCCCCCCGGGTCACTTCTTCGGCATCAGCAGCCACAGCACCAGGTAGAGGATGAACTGCGGACCGGGCAGCAGGCACGACACCACGAACAGCAGCCGGACGACGTTGGCGTTCCAGCCGAGGTACTCGGCGATGCCACCGCAGACGCCTGCGATCCACTTGTCGTGGGCGGAGCGGGTGAAACGGCGGGTGGGGGCGGTCATTGGTCTTCCCTCTCGTGCGGTGATCGCTACGACGTCCACTGTGCCCGCCATCGCGGGCCCCGCCATCGGCCCGGCGGCCGATCCCGACCCTGATTTCTGCCGGGGCCGACCTCAGGGTCCTACCCTGAGCACGGCAGACTCGTGCTGGTGAGCACCACTCTGCATGCCCGCGGCCTGTCGGCCGGTCACGGCGAGCGCACGCTGTTCGCCGACCTCGATCTGACCCTCGCGCCGGGTGACGTGATCGGGCTGGTCGGCGTGAACGGCGCGGGCAAGTCGACGCTGCTGCGCATGCTCGCCGACCGGTGCGCGCCGACCGGCAGCATCACGCTCAGTCCCCCGGACGCGACGGTCGGTTTTCTGGCTCAGGAGGCGCAGCGGATCCCTGGCGAGACCGTGATCGAATTCCTCGGCCGCCGCACCGGAGTCAGCGACGCTCAGCGGGTGATGGACGCCGCGGCCGAGCGTCTCGCCGAGGGCGGCCCGGATGAGTACTCCCCCGCGTTGGAACGCTGGCTCGCCCTCGGCGGAGCCGACCTGGACCAGCGCGCCCATGAGATCGCCGCCGATCTCGGCCTCGCCGACAGCCTGCCCGGCGGCCTGGACACGCCGATGACCGGTTTGTCCGGTGGCCAGGCGGCCCGTGCCGGCCTGGCCTCGGTCCTGCTGTCCCGCTTCGACATCCTGCTGCTGGACGAGCCGACCAACGACCTGGACCTGAACGGCCTGGCCCGGCTGGAGCAGTTCGTCGCGGGCGTGCGCGTCCCGCTGATGGTGATCAGTCACGACCGCGAGTTCCTCGCGCGCACCGTGAATCGCATCGTGGAGCTGGATCTCGCCCAGCAACAGGTCGGGTTGTACGACGGCGGCTACGAGTCGTATCTGATGGAGCGCGAGATCGCCCGGCAGCACGCGCGCGAGGCGTACGAGGAGTACGCCGACACCAAAGCGGGCTTGGAGGCCCGCGCGCAGATGCAGCGCAACTGGCTCGAGCACGGCGTACGCAACGCACGCCGCAAGGCGCGTGACCCCAGGAAGGTGGACTCGGACAAGGCGGGCCGCAAGCTGCGGGCCGAATCCACCGAGAAACAGGCCGCCAAGGCCAGGCAGACCCAGCGCCGCATCGAACGACTCGACGTGGTGGAGGAACCGCGCAAGGAGTGGGATCTGCGCATGAGCATCGCCCCCGCCCCGCGCAGCGGCTCGGTGGTGGCGACGCTGTCCCGGGCGACCGTCATTCGCGGCGACTGGACGTTGGGCCCGATCACCACCCAGGTGGACTGGGCGGACCGCATCGTGCTCACCGGGGCGAACGGCTCCGGGAAGTCCACCCTGCTGGCACTGTTGCTGGGAAAGCTCCGGCCGGACAGCGGGACCGCGAGCCTGGGCTCCGGCGTCGAGATCGGCGAGGTGGACCAAGCGCGCGGGCTGTTTCGCGGAACTGCCGCGCTGGCCGACACTTTCGGCACCGAACTGCCGGATCTACCGGAGGCGGAGGCACGCACACTGCTGGCGAAATTCGGCCTGCGTGGCCCGCACGTGTTGCGCCCGTGTGACACCCTCTCCCCCGGCGAACGCACCCGCGCCGCCCTCGCCCTGCTGCAAGCCCGCGGGGTGAACCTGCTCGTGCTGGACGAGCCGACCAACCACCTGGACCTCCCCGCCATCGAGCAACTGGAGCAGGCCGTCGAATCCTTCACCGGCACCCTGATACTAGTGACCCACGACCGCCGCATGCTGGACACCGTCCGGGCGACCCGCCGCTGGCACATGACCGCGGGCGTGCTCACCGAGACAGTCTGACCACGGCCCCGCGTCGGCGCGGCGAACCGCGCCGACGAGAGCGCGGGAAATCACACGGCGGCAACTCTTTTCGCCAGATCGTCGGCAAGCTGGCGTGCCTGCGCCGGGTCGGTGGCCTCCACCATCACGCGCACCAGTTCCTCGGTGCCGCTGGGGCGCAGCAGTACTCGTCCGGAGTCACCCAGCACCCGTTCCGCCTCCAGCACCGCTTCCCGGATCTCGGGCGCGCGTGCGACCACGGATTTGTCGCTGACCGGCACGTTCACCAGGATCTGCGGCACGGTCTGCAGCACGCTCGCCAGGTCGGCCAAGGTGCGCTGGGTCCGCGCCATTCGCGCCATCAGGCGCAAGCCGGTGAGGATTCCGTCGCCGGTGGTGCCGTATCGGGGGAACACCACATGCCCGGACTGCTCGCCGCCCAGGGTGAAGCCGCCGCGCCGCAACTCCTCGAGCACGTAGCGGTCGCCGACGGCGGTGGTACGCACGGTGATTCCGGCCGCGCGCATGGCGATGTGCAGGCCGAGGTTGCTCATCACGGTGGCGACCAGGGTGTTCTCGGCCAGCTCGCCCGCATCGTGCATGGCCAGGGCGATGATCGCCAGGATCGCGTCGCCGTCGACCACATTGCCGTAGGCGTCGACGGCCAGGCAGCGGTCGGCGTCGCCGTCGTGCGCGAGACCGAGATCGGCGCCGTGCTCCACCACCGCGGCCCGCACCTGGTCCAGATGGGTCGAGCCGCAGCCGTCGTTGATGTTCAGCCCGTCGGGCTCGGCGTTGATGGCGATCACCGTCGCCCCCGCCTCCCGGTAGGCGGCGGGTCCCACTTCCGCGGCGGCGCCGTGCGCGCAGTCGACCACGACGGTCAGTCCGGACAGGTCCTGGCCGGTCGCCTCCACCAGGTGTTCCACGTAGCGTTCGTGGGTGCCCGCGAGGCTGTACTGATCCGGGATGCTGAGCCCTTGATCACGCGCGCCCACCGCGCTGCGCACCCGTCCGATGCCCGCGCCGGTCGGGCGGAACGGCGTCTGCGCGGCCATCAGTGCCTCGATCCGGTCCTCGATCGCGTCGTCGAGTTTGTGCCCGCCCGCGGCGAAGATCTTGATCCCGTTGTCCGGCATCGGGTTGTGCGAGGCGGAGATCATCACGCCGAGACACGCGTCGTACAGACCGGTGAGGTAGGCGACGGCCGGCGTCGGCAGCACCCCCACCGCGAGCACGTCCACGCCCGCCGCGGTCAGGCCCGCGGTCACGGCGGCCTCGAGCATCTCCCCGCTGGCCCGCGGATCGCGGCCGACCACCGCGAGCGCCCGCCTCTTGCCCCGGCTCAGGATCTGCGCGGCCGCGCCGGAGACGCGCAGCGCCAGCTCCGGACTCAGCGACTCGTTGGCAAGCCCGCGGACTCCGTCGGTGCCGAACAACCGTCCCATACCTCGCCCCTCATTGGTGATCTGTGGCGTAGGCGTGGGCCCGGGAGGCACCGGCTTGTGCACCACTAGGCCCCGCGAACGCCGCATGTTCATAAAACGCGAGAGCAGGCGACCAGCTGTTCGCTGGGAGCCTGCTCTCGTACAGCTGCCGCGTCGACCGTACCGCGTCCGGCACCGCGCGGGTGCCGGATGCGGAGGGCCGACGCTGCCGAATCAGCGCTTCGAGTACTGCGGCGCCTTACGCGCCTTCTTCAGACCGTACTTCTTGCGCTCGGTGGCACGCGGGTCACGGGTCAGGAAGCCGGCCCGCTTGAGGGCGGGGCGATCCTCCGGGGTGACCTCGATCAGCGCGCGGGCGATGGCCAGCCGCAGAGCGCCTGCCTGGCCGGACGGGCCGCCGCCGACCAGGCGGGCGTGCACGTCGAAGGACTCGGTGCGCTCGACGGTCACCAGCGGCGACTTGACCAGCTGCTGGTGCACCTTGTTCGGGAAGTAGTCCTCGATGGTGCGGCCGTTGAGCACGAAGTTGCCGGAGCCGGGGAGCAGGCGCACGCGCACGACGGCCTCCTTGCGGCGGCCGACGGTCTGCACCGGGCGGTCGATCACGACAGAAGCGTAGGACGCCGCGTCCTCGGAGTCTTCCGAGTCCTCGTAGCCCGCACCGTCCTCGACAGTCTCGGCGGCGTCGAATTCCTCGACGAAGTCCTCGTTGAATTCCTCGGGCGCGGTCACTGGGCCACCTGCTTGATCTCGAACGGAATGGGCTGCTGGGCGGCGTGCGGGTGCGTCGGGCCCGCGTAGACCTTCAGCTTGCCCGCGATCGCGTTGCCGAGCTTGTTCTTCGGGATCATGCCCTTGACGGCCTTCTCCACGAGCCGATCGGGGCGCGTCTCCAACACCTGACCGACGGTCCGCGACTTGAGGCCGCCCGGGTGCCCGGAGTGGTGGTGGATCAGCTTGTCCTGCCGCTTGTTGCCGCTGATGGCGACCTTGTCGGCATTGATGATGATGACGAAATCGCCACCATCGACGTGCGGGGCGTAGGTCGGCTTCGTCTTGCCACGCAGCAGATTCGCTGCCTGGACGGCGAGACGGCCGAGCACTACGTCAGTGGCGTCGATGACGTACCACTTACGGGTCACGTCACCCGCCTTGGGGCTGTACGTAGGCACAGTGCTTCCCTGTCTGTCGTCGGTGTTGCCGGCCCAGCGTGTGGTCGAGGTGTTCCCGGCGGCCGGTGGAGACCCGGGACTCGGTGGACCGTTCGGGCGATTCATCAGGGATTCGACCGGACGTTCCACACGCCGACGAGCCACGATACCAGTGGCGTATCGCGGGAAGAAATCCTGTCAGGTCTCGATCGGCGGGCCGAAGTCCATGGCGCCGGGCGGCCCGGGGATCAAGTAGCGCAAGGTGTCGACGTCGGGACGTCCGCAGTCGGCGACGCTTTCCTGCGCTTCCCGCTGGTCCCCGCGTGCGGTGGTGACCCCCGGCCTCGGTTTGGTGATCGCGTAGGGGGCGGTCGCGCACGCGACCGGATCGGCCGCGGCCGCCTCCTGCGAAACGACCGATCGGGCGTCGAGAACGACCGGCCGCGCGGTCGGTTCCACCCGATGATTCCCGGACGGCAGCGCGACCACGGCCAGCGCCACCGCCCCGACCACGGTATTGGCCCCGAACAAATTGCCTTTCATCTTGTTCCACAACTTGCCCTTGCGGTGCCGGTCCTCGTCGTCGGACTCGGCACCCTGGCCCTGCCATGAACCCTGGTTGCCGGGGTGCGGCGACTGCTCCGGTGCGCCCGGATAGGGCGGCCGCGAGCCGAGGGGTGGCACCGACCCACCGGGCAGCGGCCCCGCGGACCGGCCGCCCGCCTGCTGATCGTCGGGCGCGCTCGGCGGTCGAGTGAAGCGGCTGCCCAGCTCGGCGAGGTTCGGCGGGAGACCGCGCGGCACTTCGTCGCGCCCGATCGTGGTCGTGGCCTCGTCGTGCTCGGTCGGATATCCCGGCCCGTACTGGACGCCGGGCACCGGCCTGCTCGACCGCTGTCCCGCATCCGCCGGTTGCGGCGGCGACGCGGGCTGCGGCGGGTACTCGGCCTGCGGCCGGGTCTCCGCGGGGCGGTGCGGAGCGGGTACGGGTTCGGGGTGCCTGCCCGCCGGCTCCGGCTCACCTGCCTCCGTGTCGCTCACCAGCAGGTGCGCCGCACCGAGGACGAGCGCGTGCATCGGATGGTCGGCCACCTGCAGGCGGTGCCCGAGATGATTCTGGAAAGCCAGACGCAGCGCGTCATTGAAGCGCACGTTGCCCGACAGCAGGACCGTCGAGGTGTCCGCGCCGATCGAGCGGGCCGCAGCCATCACCTCGATCACGACGTCGTCCGCCGACCGGGCGTCGCGCATGGCCTCCGCGTCCACCGGAACGTCGACCGATTCGGTGGGCTGCTCGTCGTCGCCGTGCACCGCGACCACCAGCATGCTGCGACCGTCGGAGTACACACCCGTCGCACCGATGCCGTGCGGCCTGGACCGGTCGGGCGGGTGCACGAGTCCGAGCGCGCGGACATAGCCGGACAGCGCGACGCTCTCCGGCAGCGGCTCGACGACCACGTCGAGCTGTTCCACCATCGAGGCGTACACCTCGACCTTCTCGTCCGGCCAGCTGTCCGGGAACGGCAACGCCACCAAGTCCGGTTTGCCGCGCAAGTGCTTGCCGATCTCCGCGAGCGGGTTGTACATGCGCGCGCGGAAGACCAGCTCGGCGGGCCATGTGGCGCCCGCGACCACGATCTGCGGATGACCGAGGATGTCGCGCACGTCGGCAATCGCCATCCCGAGATCCGGCCTGCTACGTTCCACGCCCGCGGTGTGCAACCGGCCCGACGAATCCGCCAGCAGATATGCCGGCGGCGTCCACATACCCTCCACTTGCACCGGGCGGATGGGAATGCCACCACCACCCGCGGCCACGGACACCACATCCCAGCCGAGATGCACTGCCCCTACTCGCACCGTCACAGGCATAAGTGTGCCCGGTTCGCGGCCGAGATGCTCGTCGTTGCCCTCCGGTACCGTCCGGTGCCGCTTTCGCGTTCCGGGGCGCTCACCGAGCGTTCGAACCGTGTCACGCCGCCAACTTCTTCAGTCGCAGCCTGCGCCAGGTGACGACCGCGAGCAGCAGGGTGATCAGCAGCAGCACGCCGACATCCAGCGCCCAGATCTCCGGCTTGTGCTGCCATAGCGTGTCGGGCTGCGCGTTGAGGAACAGTTCGCGGATGTTCACCGTCGACGCACCGCTCGCGTATCCCCACCGAGCCGGGAACAGCCAGGACACCTGCTCGAGCACGACGCGACCGGTGACCGGGATCAGGCCGCCCGCCATCACCAACTGGCACATGATGGCCACCACCAGCAGCGGCATCACCTGCTCGTTCGACTTCGCCAGCGACGAGAGCAGCAAGCCGACGACCACGCAGCAGATCGCGGTCAGCGCGATATCGATGTACAGCTCGGCGCTGCCGGACGCCAGCACCGCCCCCTCACCCGGCCGCTTCTTACCCGCCAGCACGATGCCGACCAGCACCGCCGATTGCAGCAGCGCGGTCAAGCTGAACACGGCGATCTTCGCCATCAGGTACGCCGAGGGCAACAGCCCGACCGCGCGTTCGCGGTGGAAGATCGTCCGCTCACCGACCAGGTCACGCACCGTGAGCGTGGAACCCATGAAGCAGGCGCCCAGGATCAGAACCACCAGCAGCTGCTGCGTCTCACTGCCGCCTTCTGGCACGAATGTGCCATCGGGTAGCGCTTTCAGCGCGCCGCGCTGGAAACCGTTCTTCCCCGGCACCACCAAGGACAGCCCGCCGAGGATGAACGGCAGGATCATCAGGAAGGTCAGATACCCGCGGTCGGCCAGGATCAGCCGGACCTGGCGACGCGCCAGCGTGGAGAACTGCTTGCCGCGGCTGGACTGCGGCGGACTACCCGCGGGCCCGTACGGCTGCGCGGGCGGCGGGGGCGGCGGCGCGAACGCCTGGCGGGAGCGGTAGGCCGCGAACGCCTGATCCGGGTTGGCCGCGACATTGGCGAAGATTTCCGCCCAGTCGCTCGTACCGAGCGCCGCGCCGACGCCGGCGGGGTTGCCGCAATAGGCGGTCTTGCCGCCCGGGGCGAGCAGCAGCACCTGGTCGCACATGTCGAGGTGCGCCACCGAATGGGTCACCACGATCACCACGCGGCCCGCGTCGGCCAGTTCACGCAGCATCACCATGACCTGGCGGTCCAATGCCGGGTCCAGGCCCGAGGTCGGTTCGTCCAGGATGAGCAGCGACGGACCGGTCAGCAGCTCCAGCGCCACCGAGGCACGTTTGCGCTGGCCGCCGGACAGGCGGTCGACCCTGGTGTCGGCGTGCTCGGTGAGCGAAAGCTCCTGCAGCACACCGTCGATGACCTTCTGCCGGTCCTGCTTGCTGTTGTCCCGCGGCAGCCGCAACTCGGCTGCGAACCCGAGCGCTTGGCGCACCGTGAGCTGACGGTGCAGCACATCGTCCTGCGGCACCATGCCGATACGGGAACGCAGCGCCTCGTACTCGGCATGCAGATTGCGTCCCTCGAACGTGACCACGCCGCCCGACGGTTGGGTGGTGCCCGCGATCAGGCGCGACAGCGTCGACTTACCCGCACCGGAGGGACCGATCAGCGCGGTGAGCGTCCCGCGGCTGGCCGACATGTTCACATCGACGAGCAGTTGCTTGTTGCCCTCGACGGTGAAGCCGACCCCGTGCACCGCCAGCCCTTGCTCGGCGACCGGCTTCTGCCGGTGCACCAGCGTGCCCTGCTGGACGACGAAGTCGACGTTGCCGATGGTGATGATGTCCCGCTCGCGCAGCACCGCCCGCTGCTGACGGTGCCCGTTGACGAACGTGCCGTTCGCCGAGCCGAGGTCCTCGATGGTCAGGCCCTCCGCTGAGGCGACCAGGCGAGCGTGCTGGCGCGAGGCCAGCGGATCGTTGACGACGATCTGGTTGTCGGTGGTGCGACCGATGCCGAGACCACTCGCCGGAATGCGGTCGGGGCGGGCGATGGCCGCCGTGCTCGCCCTGGCCCGGACCGGCGGCATGTTCGAGGTGTCCGCCCTGGTCGTCATGTTGACGTTCAGCGCGGGCGCCGGTACGTCCTGCGGTGGCGGATAGTTCGGACGCTGGAATTGCTGCGCGGGCCGCCGGACCGCGTGCGGCGGCGGTCCCGGCTGCGGCGCCTGCACCGGTTGCGGCGGGCGCACCGAGGGCCGTTGCGGTGGTTGCGGGTTCGCGGGCAGCAAGTGCAACAGCGGGCCGCTGATCGCGTCACCCAGCCGGACCTGCGTGGGGCGGTCGATCGACACGGGCTGGGTCAGCCTGCGCGCGTCCACGAACACCCCGTTGGTGCTCTTGTTGTCGGTCAACACCCAGGCGCTGCCCTGCCAGGCCAGCGTCGCGTGCACACGCGAGACGAGCGGGCTGTCGACGAACAGCGTCACCTCCGGCGCACGGCCCATCGTGACCTGCTGGCTCGAATCGAAAACTCGTTCGTTTCCATCATGGCGCACGGTGATGGTCTGCGCCCCCGGTGAAGACATGCAGCGGATACTATTCCATCGCCCGGACATCGGCGGTGCCCCCGATGCGCCAAATGCCCCGATCCGGCGACCGATGTGAACGTGTAGCGGCCGACGAGGGGGAGCCTTGCCGAGAGTCCGTGCGACCGCGCTGGTTGCGGCGCTGCTGAGTGTTCTGGCGCTGGTCGGGGGCTGTGTCCGGGTGGTCGACGGCCGGGCCGTCTCCATCTACGACGATCCGTTCAAGGTCGCCGGACTGCCCACCACGAGCGGCCCGAGCGGACCGCGCGGCGGCGTTCCGGACAGCACGCTCACCGCGACGAACGGCGACGGCGGCACCATGGACGCGCTGGCGCTCAACGCCATCGATGACATTCAGACCTACTGGCGCGGCGAGTTCGGCAAGGAGTTCCAGGGCGAGTTCAAGCCGGTGGACAAGCTGCTGTCCTGGAGCGCGAAATCCGGGCGCAGCGAGGCGGTCGAGTTCTGCAAGGAGACCACCTATCGCTTGGTGAACGCCGCCTACTGCCGCCTGGACAATTCCATCGGCTGGGATCGGTCGGTGCTGCTTCCCACCATGGAGGAGACCTTCGGGAAGATGGCCGTGGTGATGGTGCTGGCGCACGAGTACGGGCACGCGGTGCAGACCATGGCCAAGATCGTCGGCCCGAAGGACCCGGTGATCGTCAAGGAACAGCAGGCGGACTGCTTCGCGGGCGCGTTCATGCGGCACGTCGCCGAAGGCAAGGCCGAGCATTTCACGATCAATACCTCCGATGGCCTCAACTCGGTGCTCGCGGCCACCGTCGCCATCCGCGACTCCGACCCCGACGATCCGGAGAGCGTGCACGGCTCCGCCTTCGAACGCGTCACCGCCGTACAGATCGGTTTCACCGACGGCCCCAAGGGATGCAAGGGCATCGACCAGGACGAGATCGACCAGCGCCGCGCGAATCTGCCGCAGAGTTTCAGCGACGACCAAGGGCACGGTGAGTTCCCGATCACGAAGGAAACTCTGATCGAACTCACCAAGGCGCTCCAGGCCATCCTGCCGACCGACGACGAGCCGATCTACGACTACTCCCGGGCGAAAATCGACTGCCGCGACGGTGTGGTCACCGAACCGGTGTCGTATTGCCCGGCGAAGAACACGATCGCCACCGACATTCCCGGCCTCGCCGAGCGGGGCACGTCGAATTCCGGCGAGGACGACCCGCTGCCGCTCAAGGTGAGCGGCGACTACAACGGCTATGTCGTGTTCATCTCCCGCTATACCCTGGCCGTCCAGCAGAGCCGCGGCGAGAGCCTGGTCGGCGCCAAGACCGGACTGCGCGCGGCCTGCCTGTCCGGAGTGGTCACCGGCAAGCTCGCCGAATCAGGGCGACCGATCAGTCAGGGTGACATCAAGCTCGCCACGGGCGATCTGGACGAGGCGGTCTCGGGTCTGCTCACCGACGGCTTGGCCGCGAGTGACGCCCAGGGCAGAACCGTGCCCAGTGGTTTCTCGCGCGTCGAGGCCTTCCGCGCCGGAGTCTTGAACGGCGAGAGCGTCTGCGCCGCGCGCTATTCGTAGCGCGGGCTCAGCGGCCGAACGGCGGCGGCGCGGCCAGTTCGAAGCGCAACACCCGGTTGCCGAGCATGATCTCGGTGCCCGGCACGAGCACGATGGACTGGTGCGGCGCCAGGCGCACCCAGTCGCGGTAGCCCGGCAGACGGGTGCGGGTGCCGTTGGTCGAACCACAGTCCACCACCGTGACATCCCAGTTCACCAAGCGAATTTCGGCGTGGGCCCTGGACATGCCACCGGAGGCGTCGTCGACGCGTAGCGGCACGAGTCCACTCTCGGCGGCGGGCGAACGCTCCGGATCGCGGCCGATCACCGCGTCCGCGGCGAGCATGTAGGTCATGCCGTCGTCGAGGATCAGCATGCCCAGCGGCGGGCGGACCACTTCGATCAGTGCCTGGGTCTGGTCGACCGGCATTCCGCAGACGGTGCAGAACGCTGCCCGCGGATCGCTGGGATGCGCTCGCGCGCACTTGAACCCCATCACCTTGACGGTCAGCGCGGTGGCCTTCGCGGTCGCCTCCAGCCTGCGCTGCACTTCCGGGTCGGGCCGCGGCGCGGGATTGGTGCCGCCCACCTGGGTGGGCGCGTGGTGCGGGTCGATCGGCGTCTGCTCGGTCTCCGCGTCGAGCATCGCGGTCGACGGCGCGGTCGGATACCGTGGGCGTCCGGCCAGGTGCTGCGGCTGCGGCTCCGGTCGCTCCCGCCGTCCGGTTTCGGCGGCAGGCTCGTGTTCGACGCGCGCCGTCGGCAGCGACGGCGTCTCGGGGCGGCTGTGCCTACCCGCGGATCGGGACGAACCCCCGTTCCCGAGCATCCCCGCACGGGGGCCCTCCGACCAGACGATCGCGCCACCCGCTTGGGCGATGCCATCGACCAGCCTGCCGATACCGCGCTCGGGCGGCAGGTCCGGAACGCGACCCTTCCCGTCGTCGACGAACAAAGCCGCCGCCAGCGCGGGGACCGCCGCGACCCGATCCACCGTGAACGCCGCGTCGCTGCCCCGATACCGCTCGAGCACGCCGTCGCCGGCCAGCACGGCGGTGATCGCACCGTGCAGGAAGATCGCCACGCCCCCGTTCTCGGCGGCGGAGAGGATGCCGAAGTCGATCGGCTCGCCCGGGCTGATCTGCTCGGCTTGTTTCATCAGCCAGCGCGTCGCCTGCCGCGCCACCGAGGCGCCGGGGCCGCCCGGCTCCCGATCGGTCGCGTCGCGCACCAGTTCGGCCAGCGATTCGAGGGCGACCACGGCGGGCGAGTCCTGGGTCGGCCTGCCCGGCTTACGGTGCGCGACCACGATCACCGCGCCCGCGACCCGCGCCACGGCGTGACTGCCTACGACGACCTCGACCTGCCGATCCTTCACCGGTATCGGCCTTCACCGGGGGTGTAGTTCGGGATCGTCGCCACACCGCCAAGGGTACCGACAAGGGTATTGCGATAGGAAAGCCATCGGTCCCCCTCCCCGGCGTCCGTCGGGTAGCTTCAGTGTCAGCAACGGGAGGAACGAGGGGCCTGAGATGGTTCGGACGCAACGCATCGCGCTCACCGCGTCATGCCTGGCACTGGCAGGGATGCTGGCCGGTTGCTCAGGCATACAGGGGACGCCTACCGCGGGCGAGATCGACGTACGCGCGCTGGAAGTCGGCACCTATCCCGTCGACAAGCACGAGTACAGCCAGGATTCCGGCGGCAAAGGCGCGCAGCTGGAGGGAATGCGGATGTCGGACGCCGTGGTTCCCACCGTGCGCATCGACCCCGCGCTGAAGTTCGGTCGCGGCAGCACCGTCGTCGTAAACGCCGAGCAGGCGCTCGACTTCGTGGCCAAGGTGTCCAGGCCGGTCCTCGACAACCGCAAACTGGTCGTCGGATACGCGGCCAGCGGCGCCGACCGCCCCGATCCCGCAGGCCAGACCAATCCGGCGCCGGAAGCCACCGCGGTCACCAACGCCCTGTTCCGTTTCCCCGACGAGGCCACCGCCGAGCTCGCCGCCCGCGAACTCGAGGACGTCGACGTCGCCGTTTCGCCGGAGAACCGCAAACTTTCGTCGACGAAGTATCCCGACGCCCACATCCACTGGCGGCCCGGCGTTCCCAACGTCGGTACCTTCATGGCGCACAAGGAATTCGTCATCTCCTTGTTCATCCAGCGTCCCATCGCCGATGGCGACGACCTGGTGAAGTGGGTCGACAAAACGCTGACCGCTCAGGTCGCGCGGCTGGACGCATTCACCGCGACACCGGTGAACGAACTCGACACCTTGAAGGCCGACCCGGACGACCTGCTCGCCCGCGTCGCGGTCGCCGACCGCAAGAACCGCGCGCCCGACCCGGCGACCTTCGCCGTCTACGGCGGCTATCACACGGTGCACCGCGCCGACGACGAGTCGGTACACCTGCGCCTGATCGAGGACGCGGGCGTGGACCACATCGGGCTCGTCGACGACAGCTACGTCGCCCGCACCCGGGACGCGGCCGCGGCCCAGAAGCTGGTCACCGGACTGCTGGAAAGCGAAGGCGCGCATTACGACACCCTCGGCGCTCCCAAGGACGTCCCCGGCGCCAAGTGCCTGCAGCTCAACAGCAAGGGCGACCCGGACCGGGAGTACAAGTACCGCTGCTACGTCGCGTACAAACGGTATGTCGGAGTCGTCACCAGTGATAAGGAACCGGACGTGCGGCAGAAGGTCGCCGCGGAGTACGCACTGTTGGCGAACAGTTTCTGAGATGAGCAGCGGTAGGCGCCCGGCGCTTCCGCGATCCTGGGCCTGGGTCGGCCGAAGTAGGATCCGGCGCAACTACCGCAGTCAGGGGAGGGAAGAGTGCAGCACGGCGCTATGTCCAGATCGATTCGAACCGCCTGTGCCTTGATGCTGGCAGGCGCCGTCGCCTTGGGCGGCGGCGCGTGCGACGGCTCAGAGGCCGCGACCGAGCAGCCCGCGCAGCCCGTCGATCTGGCGCAGCTCGACGTGGGCAATTACCCGACGACGCCACGTGCGCACGCGTCGGCGAAGAATCCCGAGCAGGCGCGCATGATCGAGGCGGAGCGGCTGGCGAACTTCGTCCCGCTGTCGTCGGATATCGACCCGGCGTTCGTCTCGGCGAATCCGTCCATCGCCAAGGTGTTCATCGACCCGAAGGGCTCGCTCGGACGCATCATGCAGGTCTCCCGGTTCGCGGAGGCCGCACCGGATTTCGTCGCCGGATTCCTCAGTAGCGCGGGCAGCGCCCCGGACAACCGCGGCACCGACCTGGTCAACGCCGTGCTGATCTTCCCGGACGAGCAGAAGGCGGCCGCGGCCGCGGCGAACCTGGAACGCGTCGACTTCGAAGCCAACAACCGGAACACACCTGTGCAGATCCCCAAGTACCCGACCGCCCACGCCCATTGGCAGCCGCAGGAACAGTCGATCGGGTCGTGGTTCGCCACCGGCAAATTCGTCGTCTACACCTGGGTCTTCGACTACGTGAAGATCTATTTGGAGAAAGTCGACCCGCCACAGCTGCTCGCCCTGGTCGAAAAGAGCCTCGACATCGTCGTCCCGGCGATCAGCCGGTTCACTCCGACCCCCGTCGACCAGCTGATGACATCGCCGATCGATATGGACGGCATGCTCAACCGAGCTCTGCCGCGGCCGCGGGAAGACTCGTGGATCGACCCGCCGGGTGCGTACACCGGCGTCGGCGCCCTACACTTCACCACCGATTCGGCCGAGGACCGCAGGATCATCGAAGCGGCGGGGGTCGATCGGTATGCCACCGACGGGACCGATCTGTTCCGCACGCGCGACGCCGACGCCGCGGTCCAGCTGCGCGAGCAGCGCGGCGGGCTGTCGAAGAAATTCCGCGCGGTCGAGTCGCCGAAAGGCCTGCCCGTCGCGCACTGCAAGGAGTACATCGGCAACAAGACGGTGGTCGTCCGGTTCTACTGCTCGGTGGCCTACGACCGCTACGCGGCGTTCGCGTGGTCGCATCAGCTGCTCGACGCGCAACAACGCATCTCCGCCCAGTACGCATTGTTGGTGAATGCCGCATGACGAAATTCCGCACCGCCGCCACCGCGCTCGCGTGCACGGTGGCCGCCGCGATCCTCACCGGCTGCGGTTCGACGACGGCGGGAACCGCGCAACCGGGTGAGATCGATATTCGCGGTCTCGACACCGGCAACTACCCCACCGAGCCGCCGAACGCGCACGACGACGACTACCTGCCGCTGTTCATCGACATGAACAAGGTCGCCGCGATGCGGCTGGCCGATCACGTCGCGTCGGCCTACGACATCGACCCCAGGATGAAGTACAGCTGGACGCCCTCCAGCATCAGCCAAGGGACGCTGCCCAGCGAACTGGGTCGCCCGGAAGACCTGAGGCCGGTCGCGGAACGGAACCGCATGATGTTCGGGTTCCACACCAACGGCTCGGATCAGGACATCAGCCTGATCGCCTCGGGGTGGCCGACCAAGCCCCGGCCCAATTCCACGACGGTCGGCACGATCGTCATGCAGTTCCCCGACCCGGAGCGCGCCCGGCAGGCCGCGACCGAGTTCCACGACGCCGATTTCGGCGCCTACCGCGATCAGAACGAGCCGGTCACCCTGCCGCGGCAGCCACAGGCGCGAGCGCACTGGCGCCCCGGCTCGCCTTTCCTGCGCACGATCCTCGCGCACGGCTCCTACGTGGTGGCGTTCCTCGTCTCGGCCAACGCTCCCGACCGCAGCGCCCTCGTCGCGTTGGCGGAGAAGGCGTATGACGTTCAGCTGCCACTGCTCGACCAACTGGCCCCGCTGACCGAAGAAGAGATGCTGCGGTTGCCCTGGGACCCCGACCATCTGCTGAGCCGCACCCTGAATCCGTCCAAGGTCCAGTCCCCGAGTTACGACGATTCGCACGCGCTGTTCGGTCTGCGCGGAATCATGCAATACACCGAAGACCTCGATTACGCGAAACAACGTTTCACGGCGATGGGCGCGGAGAAATTCGCGGCCTCCGGCGGCACATTGGTGATCCGCACCGCGAGCGCGGAGACGGCGCGGCGGGTTGTCGCGGAACGCATCACCCCGACCGTGGTTGCCCGTCCGGCCGATCCACCACAGCATCTGCCCGATTCGGTATGTGTGGAGAACCGGTCCGGACTCTTCGACGACCGGCGATTCACCTGTGTCGTCGCGTACAAAGAATACGTCGGATTCGTCGCGGCGAATCAACTGCTGGACGCCCAGCAGCGCGCTGCCGCACAGTATTCCGTTTTCGCGAACAGTCGATAATGCCGCACTTTCGTCACGAATCGGTTCGAGTATGCTGCGGGGCGAACGCCAGCGGCCCGCGTGGAGTCAGGAGATCGTGAAGATGGCGATGAGCCCGGGGACCATCGTCGGCGGGTACCGCATCCTGCGGGTGCTCGGCGCGGGCGGCATGGGCACGGTATATCTGGCCAAACATCCCAGCCTGCCCAGAACCGACGCGCTGAAGGTGCTCGGCGGCGAACTCAGCCGCGACTACGAGTTCCGCACCCGTTTCGAACGCGAAGCCAATCTCGCCGCCGGGCTCGACCATCCGAACATCGTGTCGGTCTACAACCGTGGCGAAGAACAAGGCCAACTGTGGATCGCGATGCAATACGTGGACGGTACCGATGCTGCCGCCGAACTGGCCCGTGACCCGCACGCGATGAATCCGCTGCGGGCCCTGCGTATTATCACCGAGGTCGGCAAAGGGCTCGATTACGCGCACCGCAAGGGCCTGCTGCACCGCGATGTCAAGCCGGCCAATTTCTTGCTTTCCTCCCCCGCCGACGGAGAAGACGAACGCATCCTGCTCACTGATTTCGGCGTCGCCAAATCCAATGACGACACCACCGAACTCACCCAGACCGGTAGTTTCGTCGCCACCATCGCCTACGCCCCGCCCGAGCAGCTCACCGGCAGCCCGCTCGACCACCGCGCCGATATCTACAGCCTCGCGTGCTCGTTCTTCAAACTGCTCACCGGACGCAACCCTTACCCGGGAACGCAACCCGCGCTGGTGATGATGGGCCATCTCCACGAGGCCCCGCCGCTGGCCACCGCGGTCAACGCCGGTCTTCCGCCCGCCATCGACCACGTCTTCGCCCGGGCCATGGCGAAGAACCCGGCCGAACGATTCCACAGCTGCCGCGAATTCACCGACGCTGCCGCCAGCGCTCTCACTCCCGGCTACAACCCCGTCGCCACCAACACTTCCCCCACCTATCCGGTCCAGGTCTTCGATCCACGACCGGGGACCGATCCCCGCGTCGCCGTCGCCGGGCAGGTGAGCGCCCCCGCATCACCACCGCGCAAGAACTGGCTGCTCGCCGCGGCCGCCGGCATCGTGACCGTCGCCCTGGCCGCGGGAATCGGCATCTGGGCTCTGAACCGGGACGACGCCGCACCCGCACCTGCGGTCGCCACGCCGAGCAGCGCAGCCGCCCTGACACCGCTGGACCGCGCGCGGGCGGACAATCCGGCGTTCCGGGGCAAGACGATCACGATGGTGGACGTACCGCGCGGCTCGCAGGTCTCGATCTTCCTGGGCGGCACCGCGCAGACGAAATTCCTGGAAGATCTCGGGTTCGTCTACAACCTCAACTACGCACGCCAAGGCGACGAGACGTCGACTCGGGAACTGACCGGCTCCACCAGGCTGGAGGTCGCGGCGGACGGCTACGTGCTGGCCGTGCGCAGTGACGAGAAGGCCGGTGGCGGAGGCTTACTCGGCCTTCCCTACCAAGTGGCGGGCACGCGCGCCACGGTGATTCCGCTGGACGATCCCGCGGCCGTCGCCGCGGTCCGCAATTGGAGTGAATCGTCCGAACAGACATTGCTCGACCGTCTGGTACCGGTGTTGCGCAATCGGGTGAAGTGATTCGGTCACGTCCGCTGAAGCGAAGGCTTCGTAGGCTTTTCGAGTTCTGGGACCGCTGATTCTCGCCAATCTGCTGGTAGCGGCGAACTTAGGCGTTCGGTAAGGTGTACCGCAGCCAGCCCACTCGCCGATCATTACAGCAGCGAGCAGGGGGAAGGAGGGGAGCCGAGCGCTGGCGTTACAAGTCATGCAGACCCGGATTGCGTCGTGGTCTTCCGAGCAGGCCCGTACGCGGCCGCCGAAATCACCGACCAGCCGGGCCGAAGGGCGCACGGCCCTGATCCCGTGGGGCGATGCCGAACTTTTTCGAGTCGGATGGAACCGATCAGAGCCACACCGCGTCCAACCAGATGTACAGGCCAACTGAGGCTTCCGCCCTTGGCCGAGACGGGAACCGAAAGGAGCCGAAATGGCAGGACAGCTCGAAGCGAGTGAAGAGGCGATCTCGAAGTTTGTGGACAACTGCCGGCAGCGGCACCAGGATCTGCAGACCGCGATCACCGCACTGAACAGCAAGTCGGATCAGACCACCGCCACCTGGAGCGGTGCGGCGCGTCAGGCGTTCGACACCTTCATGGACAGCTACTTCGCCCAGGCGCGGAAGCTGAACGACCAGCTGGATCAGACGTCGGACAAGCTCGCCCACGCTGGACGGAAGTTCGCCGATCAGGACCAGCAATTCGCCCAGCAGGTGGCCGCGCAGGCCTCCAGCCTGGACCTCCCCTGATCCGATAGCCGTACCACAGACAACAAGGAGCTCCACATGGTAGCGAACGATCCCGGTCGGATTGCCTCCAACTTCGGCGAGGTCGAGGCGGGCGCCCAGGCCATCGTGTCCGAGGCACGCAGCGTCATGACCATGCTCGAGGATTTCCACAAGCAGGTCACCGACTTCGTGACGAACAACTGGAAGGGTGACGCGAACGACGCGTTCGCCTCGCTGCAGGCCCAGTGGAACACACAGGTCACGCAGCTGAACACCACGCTGGAAAGCGCGGGCAGGATGGTCAGCAGCGGCAACTCCGACCTGCAGGGCACCGACACCTCGCTGGCGGGCCTCTTCTGAGATCCCGTCTCGGCTGATTCGAGCCCCCGGTACTTCGGTGCCGGGGGCTCGAAGCTTGCTGCGCCTCGAAGCTTGCTGCGCTGAGAAATGTTCGATGACATGCCGCGCTACCGCGCAGAATCACGGGACGACGCGGACCGTGTCCCCGAAGTGCGAGCACGGGGCCTCCAATTGACCCCACTCGTCTTCCATGTACTGGCAGCCGATGCTGATCTGAATCCCGAACTCCAGCAGAACATGCCAGTGAACGGTTGATCCGTCCCCTGGATGTTCCAGGTAGGCCAGGCCGGAACGGCCACCGAACATGACATCACGCCGCAAGTCGGTCAACACCCCCGGCGGACGCTGGGCCATCTGTGTCTCCAGCTTCGCCGCGACCTGCGCATAACTGGACGACGCCGTCAGCGGTGCCTGCATCACCGTGATTCGCTGTCGAGCACCGGTTTCGGGGACCAGATCGAGCCGAGCACGTCCGGTATCGGGCGATTGCGTGACGCGCCAGCCAGGGGGAACGCGAAAGCGAATACGGCCGAATGCTTCCGGTGGGGCCTCATCCGGTGGCCCGATCGGCGGGGGTGCGGCGGTCGGCGGTGTCACTCTCGTACCGGGGGCCGCTGCCGTCCCTTCACCTCCGCGACCGGACACGAGGACCGCGCCGACGACTATCAGAGCGACGACCACCAAGGCCGCGACCGCGATGACCGCGAAACGCGTTCTGTCATTTCGGGGCTGCTGGGCAGCGGCGCGTTCCCGGAGCGATTGCATCCACTCGGTGGGCGCGGTCGACACTTCTCGCCGATCGCCAGGCTCACCCAGAGGAGCCCGGACGAGATCGGCACCGGCGATCGTCCGTAACTCGACCTCGGCGCCCGCCGTCTGATCGATCGCGGCACGGAGCAGGTCGAGCTTCGCGGGGTCGGCGACAGCGACCACCTGCACGAGTTCGATCGGACCACTGTCGAGCAACCGAGCGATCAGGCTGCACAAACCGGCGTATGCCGGTGATTCCGCGGTGATTTCGGCCAACGCGAGGGTCGGCTCGTATTCACAGGATTCGACATGCACGCCGCGATGGCTTCGGATGACCGCTGACGCCGTGGTGGCCAACGTTCCGAACTCCAGTACCAGTGTTCGCCGACTGTGGCTGGTGCCCTCGTCCGACGCGACCGAACGCACCGCGATGTCCTCGAACACGACATCCGAGGCGTACCGCCGGGCCGCCTTATCGAGCACGCCGCGACGGCCGGCGCCCCACTCGGTGGGGCAGATCAATGTCATCCGGGCACACGGGGCCGAGACACGAAGATTCTCGAGCACACCTGCGAAGACGGCGCCCATCGCATCCACCATCGAAGGCGCGCGTGGCGGCAGGGCTATGGCGTCGGCGGGCACGAACTGGATCACCGATCCGACCTGGGTGGGCGGCGTCAGCGGTTGCCCCACCACCAGATCGAAGTCATTGCTGCCCAGAACGACCGAGGGCGGCATGTCCCAGTGCGTGTCGGCGCCACGCGCCCACATACGCTCTTCCGTGACGACGAGCTCGACCTCGGACATCAGGGCGACGGCATCCACGCCGTCTGCACCAAGCCCTCCATGTTCCGGGTGACGTAGGTACCTCGGCCCGGTGGCATCGGGCTCGGCCGCTTCGTGCCCATCAGAACACCTTCGTCCTTGCTGCAGCTCAGGATGAGACCCGCCGAGCCCAGGTCCCGCATCCTGGCCAGCGTCGCCTCGAACATCGCCCTGCTCGCACCACCCGAACGCCGGGCGATGATCACGTGGAAGCCGAGGTCCCTGGCATGGGGCAAGTGCTCGAGCAGCGCTTGAACCGGGTTGCCCGCGGAGGTGGCGACCAAGTCGTAGTCATCGATGATGACGTACAGTTCCGGTCCGCTCCACCACGAGCGATCCCGCAACTGCTGCGGCGTGACATCCGAGCCCGGTGTGCGCTTGCTGACGTAGGCGGCCAGGTCGTTCATGTTCTGGGTGAACTGGGGCGCCGTGGAGCCGTAACCCGCGAGGTACCCCTCCGGCACGAGTCCGAGCATGCCGCGCCGGTAGTCGCCGAGAATGAAGCGTGCCTTGTCAGGGGTATTGGACGCGGCGATGCCCTCGATCAGCGAGCGCAGCAGCGTCGTCTTCCCCGATTCGGTGTCACCGATGATGATGAAGTGGGGGCTCTCCGCGAAGTCGATGTATACCGGCGCCAGCTCGGCTTCGTTGATGCCGAACGGGATTCGCAGGCACTTCGCGTTCGGGTCGACCTGCGACGGCCAATCGCCCGCCAGATACAGCAGTTGTTCACGCGAAAGCTGTTCGGGCAGCATGCGCACCTGCGGAGCATGACGGCCCGGCGTCAGCCTGGCGATGGTGGCGACCGCGTCCGCGACGGCCTGGGTGAGGTTGGTCGGGTCGGGGCTGCCGTCGATGCGGGGCAGGCCGGTCAGCATGTGCAGGCACTCGGGGGTCATACCGCGGCCCGGCCGCCCCTGCGGAACCAGCGAGGCGAACTTGCGACCCAGATCGGAGTCCATCGGATCACCGAGGCGCAGCTCGATCCTGGTGCCGATCTGGTCCTTCAGCGCGGGCCGCGCCTCCGCCCAGCGGTTCAGCGCGATGATCACGTGCACGCCGTAGGACAGACCCTGCACGGCGAGGTTCATGATGGTCTGCTCGAGCATCTCGAAGTCCTGGCGGATCGAACTGAAGCCGTCGATCACCAGGAACACGTCGCCGAACGGATCCTCGTGCGCGCCCGCGGCGCCCGGACTACTGGCCGGGTCCATCGCGCGCAGTCTGCGGAAATCCGTCATAGATTCGATGCCGAGCTGCCGGAAGCGCGCCTCGCGCTGCCGGACGATGGTGGTCATCTCCGCGACGGTGCGCCGCACCTGGTCCTCGTCCAACCGGCTGGCGACCGAGCCGACATGCGGCAACCCTTGCAGGCTGGACATGGTGCCGCCACCGAAGTCGAGGCAGTAGAACTGCACCTGCTCGGCGGTGTGCGTCAACGACATCGCCATGATGAGGGTGCGCAACGCCGTCGATTTACCGGACTGCGGACCGCCGACGACGGCGACATTGCCGCGGGCGCCGGACAGGTCGATGACCATCGGGTCACGGCGCTGGTCGTAGGGCCGGTCGACGATGCCGATCGGGGCACGCAGCGTGGACACCGCGGAGTACTCGCCGGTGAGGATCGAGCGCGGGAGGAGCTGGTCGAGCGTCGGCGCCTCGTCCAGCGGCGGCAACCAGATCTCGTGCGCCGGGCGGCCGTGACCGCGGATCCGGGAGACCAGCATGTTCAGGTTGGACAGCTGCTCGCTGTCCTCGTCCTGCTCCGGCTCGAGGCTCGGTTCGGGCGGCAGCGGCATGCGATCCGCCGCGCGGAAGTCGACATGGGTCGCGGTGAACGGCCTTGCCTTGACATCGATCTCGCCGGATTGCGTGGCCACGATCATGTCGCGCTGCGAGCCACCGCCGACGTACTGGCCGGAGACATAGGAAGCCTGGAAGCGCTGGATCTCGCCGGAGTCCGCCTTCAGGTAGCCGCCACCGGGGTTGTTCGGCAGGTTGTAGGCATCCGGCACACCGAGCACCTGACGGGACTCGTTGGCGGAGAACGTCTTCAGGCCGATGCGGTAGGACAGGTGGGCCTCCAGGCCCTTGAGCTTTCCTTCTTCCAGGCGCTGCGAAGCGAGCAGCAGATGCACGTGCAGCGAGCGGCCGAGGCGGCCGATCATGACGAACAGCTCGGCGAAATCCGGGTGCTGGGTGAGCAGTTCGGAGAACTCGTCGAGCACCACGAACAGGGCGGGCAGTGGATCCAGGTCGGCGCCGGCGGCCCTGGCCTTCTCGTACTCGGAGACATTGGCGAAGTTGCCCGCGCCACGCAGCACTTCCTGGCGGCGATTCATCTCACCGGCCAGGGCGTCCTTCATGCGGTCGACGAGGTCGGCCTCTTCCTCCAGGTTGGTGATGACGGCGGCGACGTGCGGGACCCCCTCCAAGCCGAGGAACGTCGCGCCGCCTTTGAAGTCGACCAGCACCAGGTTCAACTGGTCGGGTGAGTGGGTGGCCAGCAGACTGAGCACGAGGGTGCGCAGGAATTCCGATTTACCGGAACCGGTGGCGCCGATGCACAATCCGTGCGGGCCCATGCCGTTCTCGGCGGCCTCCTTGATGTCCAGTTCCACCGGAAGGCCGTCGGCGCCCACCCCGAACGGCACGCGCAGGCGTTCCCGTCCGTAGCGCGGCCGCCAGGCGTGCTCCGGGTTGAACGCGCCGATGTCGCCGAGACCCATCAGCTGGCTCCAGGTCGAGATCACCTCGGAGTCATCTGTTTCCACGTCGCTGCTGCGCTGCGTGGCCGCACGGTAGGGCGCGAGCCTGCGCGCCACCTGCTGCGCCTGCTCGGGACTGATCCGGTCGATCAGTGCGAAGCGCTCCTGATTGCCGGTGGCGCCACGGCCGACGCACTCGCCGTTCTCGACGATCATCTTGATGCCGCGCGACACCGCCAAGCGCGGGGCGTAGCCGCACAGGTCGATGATGGTGACGCCCTCATAGCCGGACTCGCGCAGCTGATCGTCCTCGGCTTCGAGCAGACCGCCGTCGACCACGAAGACGATGTGCACCATGTTCGCGTTGGCGGGCTGGTTGCGCGAGTACCGGACCCGATTGCCGAGCAACGGATGCAACCCGGCCATGGCCTCCCGGATCGAGCCGTAGAACATGCGCTGGGTGCCGATGCCGTCCTGCGCGTCGGGATGCTGGGTGTGCGGGAGCCACTTGGTCCACGCCCACTCCGGCGCGGTGTCCGGTCCGCAGACGACCGCGACGAGCACCTGGTCCGGCGCCTGGAACATGCACAGCTGCACCAGCATCGCGCGGGTCATGTCGCGCGCCTGGGCACGGTCGCCGTCCAGCGCGATGGTGGCGAAGCCCTTGACCGCGATGGCGGTCGGCAGGTCGGGCACGGTCGAATGGGCGCGCACGAAGCGGCGCAGCGAGACGGCGGCGATCGGCTCGAGCTCCTCGACCGGGCCGGTCTCGGGAGCGACCAGCCTGGTGGCCAGGCGCTGCCCGCCGAGACCGATGCGAGCGTGGCAGAAGTCCTTGTCCCCCGCACGTCGTTCCCACATGCGGCTGGTGCCGGCGAGCATCCAGACCAGTCCCGGTTCCGGATGGCTCCATTCGACGGAAGCCCGCTGCTGCGAGGCGGTCTCGTCGACGTCCTTACGAACCTGGTCGAGGTAACGCAGGTAATCCTTGCGATCCTCGTTCGCCTCGGCGGCCTTCTGTCCCTTGCCCCCACCCTGACCGGCGAACATGCCGACCATCGAGAACATCATCATGAGCGGGAACATCATGCTCATCGGATTGGAGGCGATACCGCCGCCCTGGGTGAACAGCAAGGCCATCATGCCGACCATGCCGATCACCATCACGACCGGCATGAGCTTCATGACGAGGTTTCCCGGTGTGACCCGGGGGATTTCGGGCGGGGGCTGCAGCGTGACCTCGCCACCGGGTGTTCGAGGCATCTCGCGGCGCGCACGGCGCTGGAAGCGGACAGTGCTCATCGACGAGATTCCCCCTTCGGCCAGCTGTGATCCGGCCTCAGTGTAGAGGTCACAGCCGACATGTCGTACAGTTCGACCAGCATTCTGCTGCCCGGACCGTGGGTTCGCAAGCTCGCCCCCGGCCTGCGGGGCCGCGGAATCACGAGGTAGAAGACCGAGTTGGGGGAAGCTTGACGCACGCGCGACTTGACCACATCGACGAAGAATCCTCGCGCGGGATCGTCCGCGCTCCCGACCTCGCCCGGGTGACGATTCTGGCCAAGCACACTCAGGTCGACATGGCCATACCGGTCGACGTGCCGGTCGCGCTGGTGATTCCGAGTGTGGTCGACATGGTCGCCCAGCACAGCCGCAGCAACGATTTCGACAACGAGGGCGAGCGTTACGAACCCGCGGAATGGGTGCTCGCCCGAATCGGCCATCCGCCGTTCTCCAATTCGCTCAGCCTCGGCGAGCACGGCGTCCGCGACGGCGAATTGCTGATGCTGGAAAGCGCCTCGCACACCGCGCCGACACCGCTGTTCGACGACATCATGTACAACGTCGCGATCGCCGACACCGACCACTACCGCAGCTGGACTCCTCGGATCGCGCGGATCACCGGCTCGGTGCTCGCGGCGATCACCATGATCGTCGGCTGCCTGGGCCTGCTGTTGTCCCCCGGCTCGCTGCCGATCGGGGTCGGCGGCTCGATCGCCTTGGTGATCGCGATTCTCCTCGTCGTGAGCGCGATGGTGCTGAGCAGGATGTACGGCGATACCGGCACCGCGCTGGTGCTCGGCGGCTGCGCACTGCCCCCGGCGTTCAGCGCGGGCATGCTTTTCGTGCCGGACGATTACGGCTGGGCGCACGTCCTGCTCGGCTCGGTCCTCGCGGGGGCGACGGCGATCCTGGCCTGGCGGGTGATCGGCGTCGGTCTCGCGTTGTTCATCGGCGTGGCCACGCTCGCGACGTACGCGGTGCCCGCGGCGCTGGTGGGCCTGCTCACCGACCAGCCGGAGCGCGCGATCGGCGCGGGCGCGGCGGCGCTCGGCCTCGGTGGGCTCTCCCTGGCGCCCCGGGTGTCCATGCTGTTGGCGAAACTGCCGCTGCCGCCGGTCCCTTCGCCGGGCACCCCCATCGATCCCACCGAGGACGACCCGGACGATCACCGCGCGCTGCCGACCATGGAGGCGCTGCGGGTGAAGTCGGAACACGCCCGCATGTACCTCGCCGGCCTGGTCGCGGCGACCACGCTGGTCACCGCCGCGGGCGCGCTCGCCGCCACCGACCCGGCGTCCGACGATCCGTACTGGCAGGGCATCGCCCTCGCACTGGTCTGCGCGGCGGTGCTGATGTTCCGCAGCCGCACCTACGCGGGCGCGGAGCAGGCCGTCGTGCTCATCGCCGGTGGCGCGGGCATCATGCTGATCATGCTGGTGGGCGCCGGTTTCGCGATGCACCAGCCGCTGGCCGTCTTCGGCGCGGCGATGGTGGTCTTGGTCGCGGCGCTGATCCTCGGCATCATCATCCCGAACCAGTCGGCCACCCCGCCGATGCGCCGCGGCGTCGAACTGCTCGAGTACACGTTCGTCGCCGCAGTGCTGCCGCTGGTCTTCTGGGTGACGGATCTCTACGCCCTCGTCCGCGGGCTGTGAACCGGGCGCTGCGCACCGGGGCGGCCGCCGCGGTGCTGTCTTTGAGCGTGTCGTTCGGAGTGGGTGCGAGTCAGGGCATCGCCTACGCCGATCGGCCACCACCGGTGGACCCAGGGCAACTGCCCGCAGGGGACCCCGCACGGCCACCGGACAAGACCGAGCGTCCGGGCAACACGCCTTGCTATTCGACCCAGCAGGGCGGCGACGGTCCGTCCGCTCCCACCCCACAGCGCTGGCTCGACCTGACCCACGCATGGGAGTTCTCCCGGGGCGAGGGCCAGCTCGTCGCGGTGATCGATACGGGCGTCGCTGCTCACCCCCGCCTGCCCGATCTGGAGGCGGGCGGCGACTTCGTGGCCGACGGCGGCGACGGGGTCAGCGAGGACTGCGATGCGCACGGCACCGTCGTTGCCGGGCTCATTGCCGCGAAGCCGCAGCCGGGACAGGGTTTCTCGGGTGTGGCACCCGAAGCGCGAATTCTGTCGATCCGCCAGACCAGCGCGCTGTACGACTACGCGAACCGGCAGGACAGGAAACCGGAAGATCCGCCCCGTGGGTACGGCAGGGTCGATGCACTCGCCGCCGCGATCAGGCGCGCCGCAGACCGGCGCGCTTCGGTCATCAACATCTCGCTCGTCTCCTGCATGCCCAATGGCGTGAGCTTCGGCGACGGAGCGGTCGGCGCCGCCGTGCGTTACGCCACCCTGGAAATGGACGCCGTCGTGGTGGCCGCCGCGGGCAATACCGATGACAAATGCAAGGCGAGTAATCCTGGGATCGATCCGCTGAATCCGACCGGTGATCCGTGGGACAACGTGACCACAAACGTCACGCCCGCCCGTTACGACGACTATGTCCTGTCCGTCGGTTCGATCGACCACAACGGCGCACCGTCGAGTTTCACCGTGCCGGGCCCGTGGGTCGGTGTGGCCGCACCGGGTGAGGACATCGTCTCGCTGGATCCGCGCGGAACCGGCACCATCACGGGAAAATACGACAATCAGAGCCTCGTACCGCTCAAGGGGACGAGCTTCGCCGCGCCGTATGTTTCCGGGGTCGTCGCCTTGGTCCGTGCTCGATTCCCCGAGCTCAGAGCGCTCGATGTGATCAAACGTATCCAAGCCACAGCACACGCCCCGGGCGAAGGCTGGAACCCTTATGTCGGTTACGGTGCGATCGATCCGGTGGCCGCGCTGACCGCCGAAGTGCCGAAGACACTTCCGCCGAAGCGACCCGCGGTGGCCCAGAGTGTGCAGTTGCAGGTCCCGTCACCACCCCCGCCGCCCGACAACCGCGCCCGCGACGTGGCGCTGATCGGCAGCGGCAGCGTCACAACCCTCCTGATCCTCGGCATGCTCGCATCGTTCCCGATCCGCCGCAGATTCAACGTCCGCGAGGACCAGTGAGAACTATCGAGCCACCTGCGATTCATCACAGCCGGACAGGTTGACCCCAACTGCAGATCATCCGACGACAGATCGCAGTTGGGATCAACCCTCCAGTCGACACGGGCTACAGCGATTGCGGCGTCCGAATTCCTCTCATCCGACGCCGCCATTTCAAGGACATGGCCATGCCGGCGTCCGGAACTACTCGCCGCTGTAATAAACGGTGATCGCAGGCCATACGCCATCGGAGGTGATCTCGTTGTGCAACAAGAGATCCTGGATGGACACCTCTCCGAGCTGCTCGATCGAATCCGCGACCGTACGAAGCAACTTCACAACGTCGCCCTGCCCTTGACCGGCCGGGTTCGATTGCGAGAAATGATTTATCCGATAGCGGACGTCTGCCATAACGCTTCTCCTGGATCGCAAACTGTACGAGACTCCGGACCAGCGAGAGGCAAGCCACCGGACATGATCAACGGCACATGGTTGCGTTGTTTCGCGACGACAGGTCGCGACCATGTGCCGTTGATCTTGGAACGCGGTGACCGTGCGGGCTACTGTCCCCGTGCGGGCTCCAGTTTGTAGTAGCCGTAGCCGTCTCCGACGCAGACCGCTTCCTTGCCGTACATCCGCCGGAAGCTGTCCTTGCCCGTTGTCATGCATTCCTTGTACGTCATACCGTGCTTGGTACGCATCGGTTCGGCGGTGGCGGCGGCGGTCGAGGTGGCGACAGTGCCGGCCACGATCGCGGCGGCGATACCGATTACCAGGGTGTACGCGGTGCGCTTCATTGGTGAATCCCTCCCTTAGCTGTGGCGAGACTCCCTCTCGCCGACTCGGAGGGTACCGTAATCGGCAATCCCGGTCGATTCGGGATCCGATTCTCAATTCTGGCTTTTGACAAGCTCTTTAGCCGGGCTCGCGTCCGGCGTCACGCCGTCATGGGCCACCATCGCGTCTTGGCGGCTCAGGCTCGGTCCGGAGGCGAGCAGGCCGAGGATGGGCCATGGAGCCAGTTCGGGTTGCTTCACTCCCGAATCCGTGCTCATGCCCAACGCTTTGACCGCCTCGGCATCCCTGATGCCGTAGCGGACACCGGTGTCGGCGACGTAGAACACGCTGTCCTTGCGCTGACTGTCCGGCTCGATGCCGGTGCCCTGTACGAACGCGCCGGAACCGGGCTTGAAGTACACCGAATCCACGTTGGGACCGTCACCGTCGGCCTGGGCCAGCGGCACCAGGCGAGCGTTCTCCGGCATCGGCAGACCGACGCCGGTGATCACCGAAAGCTCGGCATGATTGCCACCGCCGTTCTCCGCGGCAGGGATCGGCTTCCACGACAGACAGCTGGTCGGCCGATCCTTCATCTGTACGAGCGCGGGCGCGGTGGCCGGATACTCCTTCACCGGCAGCGCCGTCGAGATCGGCGAATTGCTCTTCTCGTACGGGTTGAACGTCGGATTGCGGCCCGCTCCGGGGTCGGAGTTGAGAATGATGTTGGCGGTCAGCTGGGAAATTTCCTGCCTGCCATCGTGCAGCACCACGTAATACTGCTTGGTCGCGCCATCCTGCACCACTTCACCGATTCTGTGGTCGCCGATGGTGTATCGGGGCTGCCCGCCTCGATCATCGATGTGTGGCACCTCGATCCGCTGTACCTCGGGAATCGCGTTGAGCAAACCCTCGCTGATCGGCCGCGGCGTCACGTTCCGGATGCCGAGCGCCTCGGTCACGGCGTTGGTGTTCATGTCGATCCGAGCGCGCTTGTTGTCGTAGATCAGGTAGGTGGCGTCCTTACCCCTGACGAGCAAGGCGTTGCCCGATTCCATCTCCGATGCCTTGGCCCCGAGTTCGACATCGCCGATGAGCACCGAGGTGGTGGTCTTGTTGGTGCCGTCGAGTTGCAGGGTGTCGCACACCGTCCAGGCCCGCCCCTTGCCCTCCTTGTCGAAGTGCAGCGACGCGGGAGCGCCTGGTATGCCGATCAATTGGCCGCGGGCCTTCTTCCCGAGCTCGGACTCCTTCACGGTGGCGGGCTTGGCCGCCTCGCCCACGGCCAGGCGGGCCGATGCGAGGTTGAGGGCCGGATGCACCACGTCATCGATCACCACGTAGACGGCGCCGGACTCCTTGCCGATCAGAATCTTGTTGTCGTCGCCGATCTTGCCCTGCGGACGCAGCAACGCGAGCACGCCGCATCCGGCCAAGACGACGCACGCCAAGATCAGGCCCGCCGCGTACGCGCGGGACTGGGAACGCATGGGATCGTGCAGCATTCGCACGTCCCGGCGCACCAAGGCGTGCTCCATCCGCCGGACCAGAAAGCGGTAGCCGCTCACCTGCCAGCGTGTGGTGGGTTTTGAAGGCATTATTCCTCCCCCGAACAGTGCTCACGTTCGCGGAACACAGTACAGTTCCCGAGGACTCTTGTTCAGCTCGGCCACAGCAAACCGGCCGATATCGGGTACTTGGGGGACGAGGATGGCGGAACCGGCAGGCGCGGGACCACGACCGCTTCTCGGGCGGGTCTCGATGCAGAACCTGCTGATCGCGCAGATCATCGGGTTGTTCGCCGGAGTTGTCGCGCTGTTCGCCGGTCTGCCGGGGCTTCCCGCGTTCGCGGTAGCGGTGGTCGTCGTTCTGATCCCGTTGATTCCCGTCGCCAAACGCACTCTGCTGGACTGGATCGCCACATGGTGGCGCTATCTCACGCACCGTGACTACGAGCTCGGCGACACCGTCGACTTCCGTGGCACGGATGGACGCTCGCTCGGCCTGTACTGGGACGGTAGCCGCGTGGTGACGGTGGTCGAGGTGCTGCCTCCGCCCGGCGGGCTGACCAGAATCGCCCGCACCACGGTGCTTGCCTCGCACCTGCTCCCGCTGGCCGAGCTGGCCAAATGCTTGAACCAGCACGACATCCTGCTCAGCGGCATCGACATCGTCAGCCACGGGCACCGCAGCCGTTCCGGCACGCCCGCGGGCAAGATCTACGAATCACTGCTCGGCCCGCTGCCCGCCACCGCCCACCGCACGGTGTGGCTGGCGATCAGCTTCGACGCGGTGGCCTGCCCGGAGGCCGCGGCCCGGCGCGGCGGCGGAGCCGAAGGCGCCTCACGCGCGGTCACCATCGCCACCCAGCGGATCATGCGCACGCTCGAGGACGCCGACTGCAACGCCCGAATCCTGACGGCGCCCGAGATTCGCAAAGCGGTCCTGCAGATCACCGGCGGCTACGACCCGCGCGCGCTCGAACACAGCTGGCGCTATGCCGAAGTCGGCAACAACGTGAACATCGGCAGCGCGGTGGATCCAAAGCGGCTCGAATCCGACCTGCTCGCCCAGCTCTGGGTAGCTCCCTCGCGTGGAACGACGGTGGCTGTACGGCTGCGTCCCGGCAGCTCGGCCGAATCGGTGAGCATCGGCGCCGCCTGGCGGTTGACCGCGCGGGAGCTGCCGGAACGGTCCGAGTTGCCCGGCATGATCTCGATGAACGGACGCCACCGCGACGGGCTGCTGGCCCATCTGCCCATCGCAGTTCCCGGTGTGGACGACACCGTCCCGATGATCGAGCACCTGATCGACGTCGTCGACGATCTGCACTTGCCCTCTTCCGGCTGTGGCCAGCTGATCGGCTCGGACGACGAGGGAAACGGCGTGGCGGTCCGCATCGTGGGCGCGGGAATCTCGACGGTGTATGTCGCGGGCGAGCTGTATCTGGCCCAGCAGTTGGTGTTCCGCGCCCTGGCGGTCGGCGAACGGATTCTGATCCGCACCGATCGGGCGCGGGCATGGGAGAACCTGGTCACCACGATCGGCAATCCGGAGCGACTGACCATCGCGGTCGAAACCCACCAGTCCGACGCGGGATTCACCGCCACGGTGGTGGACGGGGTGCTCGCGCCCGCTCCGCACGCGGGCGTCACCACCATCTACGTCACGGGTGATCCGATGGGCTGGCCCGCCAGCCGTCCCGACCTGGCCATCCACCAGCCCGGCGCGATCGGCAACCATGTGGCGCTGCGCACCGGCACAGCGCAGGTCGACCTGACGCTGGTGTCGATCCCCAGCGAGGCCACCTACATCGGCCAGCCGCGCGGCCGTCGGGCAATGCAGCCGCAGTAGCACGAGCCGCGCGAGCGACCGTGCGCTCGAGGGAATTCGACGTTGCATCGGCCCGCGAGGGTATCGGCTTGACGGCTCAGAAATCGGAAAGCTAACGTCTCGCATGGCGGCGCGAATTCGGGCCGTCCTGGTCGGGAGTTCCAGGAGGGGAAATTCATGAGGGCTTCGGTTTATTTGTTCACGTCGCTGTTGGCCATAGGCGTCACTTCGGCGGTGCTGAATCCTGGCGTCGCGAGTGCGCTGCCATCCAGCTGTAAAACCGGTGGTTTCGGCGTCCGCTGCAACACCCAGAGGGACTGTGAGTCGGCACGCAAGGAGCTCAAGGCTCAGCATCCGACGATCAGTCACTGCTACACACAACAGCCGGACAAGGAGAAGTTCAAGTACGTGTGGGCCGCGAACTGGTAATCGCCGACTCATCTCGCGACGAACTCACTCACGCGGCAAGCCGAACGTGAAAGCGTTCGATCGGGGCCATTCCATCGATCGCGATTACGTCGGTCGACGGAATGGCCTCGTGGCGGCATGCTTTTCCGACGACAACGTAAACGGGGTCTACCTGACAGTCGGGGCGTGTTCGCACCCTACGTGACCGGTGTCCCGATTCGTGGGTCCTCCGATCGCGTCGATCTGCGCATCAACCAACCCGGCGCGCGATCGGCAACCACGTGGCGCTGCGCACCAGCACGGCCAGGCCCACCTGAGGCTGGTGCCGATATCCCAGCGAGGACACATACATGGCGAGTCGCGCGGCGAACGCGTCGCGGCGGCCCAGTGAGGGCTAACCGGGATACGGATCGGCAGCCCGGGCGGCTCGCAAAGTGCGTGCCCACCAAGCCAATTGACGCAACATTCGTTCTGCCGCATCGATGGCGGCGCCGTCGCGGGTGTCGCCCGTCTCGTCGAACCGTTTCTTGGCCTGGTGGAAGCTGACCGTCTCACGGACCGACACCATATGGATCTCGGCGACGACCTGGCGCAACTGCTCCACCGCACGCAGGCCACCGGAGAGTCCCCCGTAGGAGACGAAAGCGATGGGTTTCGCGCGCCACTCGTGTTTCGCGGTGTCGAAGGCCGTCTTCAGTGACGCCGGATAGCCGTGGTTGTACTCCGAGGTGACGACGACGAACGCGTCGGCACCCCGCAGTCGCGCGCGATAGGCCGTGGTCTCGTCGCTCTCGGTGAGCTCGACCGGCAACGGCGTGTGCGCGAGATCGATGACGCCCGTGTCGAATTCGGTATGCGCGCGCACGGTACGCAGGAACCAGTCCGCGACCACCGGCGCGAACCGCTCCGGACGCACACTGGCCACGATGACCTCGAGCCGCAACGGAGTATCCACCGCGCGAGCCTAACTCGGGACCTGTTCGCCGCCGCGCACCGGCGCGCAGGCGCTGCGGCCGGCGGACAGTGACGCGAGACGACGCTCTACCCGACCGTGGAGCAGGTGACCGGGCGATCACCGCGCACCTTCGAGCAATGGGCAGCCGACCACGCCGAAACGTTCGCGCCGATGCCGAGCCGACGGCCACCGGCGGGCCGATGACGGACATCACCGATGCGGTATCGGTTGTCCACCGGATCGGTGTCCGCGGCACCCGGCTCAGTGCCCGCAGAACGTCCGCGTGACCAGCACCCTGCGTCGACTCAGGGCAGTTCGAACGGCAGCGACACTCCCGCGTGGACGCGGCAGCGGTCACACGTGTCGGTACCGTCGACTCCGGCTACCGCGCGCCGGATCAGTTCCTTGAACGGCGCGAGGTTGCGCTTGAACTCGGCGAAGACATCGACAGCGTGCACCCCCTCGCCCTCCTCCAGACCGGCGTCCAAATCGGTCACGAGAGCGACTGCGGCGTAGCACATTTCGAGTTCGCGGGCGAGCACCGCCTCCGGATGGCCGGTCATGTTCACCAGGTCCCAGCCCTGCGCGGCGAACCACCGGCTCTCGGCACGGGTGGAGAAGCGCGGTCCCTCGACCACGACCATCGTGGCCGCGTGCATCATGTGCAGCGCGTCGGACTCGGCCTTGATGGCGGCGGCGCGCAGTTCCTCGCAGTACGGATCAGCGAAGGACACGTGGATGCCGCCGCCGTCGAAAAAGGTCTGCGGACGGCCGGACGTCCGGTCGACCAGCTGATCCGGCACCGCGACCGTACCGGGGCCCCAGTCCGCCCGCAGGCTGCCGACCGCGCAGGGCGCGAAGATCCGGCGCACGCCCAGTGAGCGCAGGGCCCACAGGTTGGCCCGGTAGGGCAGGGTGTGCGGCGCGAACTCGTGGTTCTTGCCGTGTCGCGGCAGGAACGCCACCGGCCTGCCCTCCACCTCTCCGACGGCGATACCCGCGCTCGGGGCGCCATAGGGAGTCTCGACCTCGATGGTGGTCGCCTCGTTGTCGAAGAAATCGTAGAAGCCGCTGCCGCCGATGACGGCGAGCGCGGGCCGGGGGTGCGAACTCATACCCCGATTGTCTCGTCCCGCCACAGCCGTCGCGCGCCGGGATCCGCGTTACGCCTGCTCGGCGTAGCGGCGCGCCGCCGCTCCCACCGGCCGCATTCGCCACGCCGGGTGATCGCCGAGCGGCCCGACCTGACAAAGCGGCCCGGAAAATGTACCCTAGGGGGGTATTATCCCGGTCCCGGCGACCGGCAAGCAGCGAGGAGACATCGGTGGCAGCTTCGCCCCACGACCACACAGCGGCCGACCATGCCGCACACGGCTACATCACCGCCAAGGACGACTACCTCAAGCGGCTGCGGCGCATCGAGGGCCAAGCGCGCGGTCTGCAGCGGATGGTCGAGGAGGAGAAGTACTGCATCGACATCCTCACCCAGGTCTCCGCCATGACCAAAGCGCTGCAAGCGGTGGCGATGGGCCTGCTGGAGGACCATATCAGCCACTGCGTGGTGGACGCGGCAGTCGCGGGCGGCCCGGAGGCCGAAGCCAAGATCAAGGAAGCCACCGACGCCATCGCCCGCTTGGTCCGGTCCTGACCCAGCTATCCGTGCCAGCGGCGATAGACCGCGGCCGCGCCTGGATGTAGCGGAATCGAACCGGTGCTGATCAGCGACCGGCCGTCGAGGAACTGGGTGCCCGCCGCCTCGGTGGGCACCAGCGCGTCCGCGTGCCACACCAGCAGTTCGACGATCGAAGCGGCCACTTCGTCGGGGATGGTGCGTGCCGCGAGCAAGAGATTGGCCACCCCGATGGTGTGCACGGAGACACCGCCCGGATAGGCGTCCGCGGGGATCGCGACCCGGTCGTACACCGGCCCGAACCACTCCCGCATCGGTGCGGCCAGCTCACCCATGTCCACCAACCGCATCCGGCTCGGCACCGCCAGCAGCGCGGTCGGCACGCCGCCCGCCCACAACAACGCATCGGCCTCGCCCGCGGTCAGGGCGGCCACCGCCTCCGCCAGTGGGCGATGCGAGATCGCCACGTCGGCATGCGGGTCCAGGCCCGCGACGCGCAGGATCCGTTCGCCGGTCAGGGCCGCGCCCGAACCTTCCGCGCCCAGACTCACCCGTGTTCCGCGCAGATCCGCGACCGAGCCGATCGAGCTGTCCGAGCGCACGACCAACTGCAGGTAGTTCTCGTAGACCCGCCCCAGCGCGCACACCCGATCGGCGTTGCCAGGCACCGAATCCGCGAGCGCCAGCGCGGCATCGACCTCGCCGCGCGCCAGCAACGCCAGATTGGCTTGCGAGCCCGAGGTGGTGACCCGCTCGATCCGCACGTCTCCGATGTCCGCGGCGGCCAGGCCGAGCAGCCCCGCGAAGGCGTGATAGAAGCCGCCGACCTCGCCGGATGCCAGCCGCACCGTAGCTCCCCGGCCGCTCGGGGCGCAGCCGGCGACACCCGCTGCGGCGGCCAGTGCGAAGAAGCCGCGTCGATCGAGACCGCGCTGGAGCATCGACTCGCGGCCGGTCATCGGGCCTCCGCCGCGGGCAAACGCACAGTCACCGCTAGACCGTGCGGACGCGTCGCCGCCACGGTGAGAGCGCCACCGCGCGCCTGCGCCAACGCCGAGGCGATCGGCAGGCCCAGTCCGGAGCCACCGGTCGCCGCGGCGGAACCACGGAAGAAGCGCGTGGTCAGCTTGTCTATCTCATCGACGGGAACACCGGTGCCGTCGTCGCGGACTGTCACCGTGACCCAGCCCGGCTCGGTCGCGACGACGAGATCGACGTGCGCGCCCGCCCCCGCGTAGCGTGTGGCGTTGCTCAGCGGTACGTCGAGTATCTGCGCGAGCACGTCGGCGGGGACTGCGACGTCGGCGCGCTCGGCCAGGGGCGCTACCCGCAGTTCCTGTCCGGCCGCCTCGAACGCCGAGCACCAGGCGTCGAATCGGTCGGCCACCACCTGCACGGCGTCGCCCTGGTTGTCGCCCTCGGCGGTGCGCGCGACGTCGAACGCCGCGGGCGTCTCGGCGACGGCCAGACTGAGCAGGCCGTCGAGCAGCGCGGTGAGCCGGTCGACTTCGGCGCCCGCGCTGCGGAAGATGCTTGCCGCGCTCGCCGGAATCGCGGGCTCCAACGAATCCAGGCGAATGGTCAGTGCGGCCAGCGGGTTGCGCATCGCGTGTGCGGTGTCGGCGACCAGCTGGCGCTGCGCGTCCGTCGAATCGGCGACGGCCAGCGCCATCGCGTCGAAGGACTCCGCCAGCGCGCGCATTTCCGGCGGCCCGCCGTAGCGCCCCGCGATCGAGACGGGAGCGAATGTCTCGGCGCGCGGTTTGGGCAGCGTCGCGGTCAACCCCGCCACACCTTGCGACAGCGCCGCAAGCGGCCGCAGCACCCAGCGGCCGATCGTCACCGCCAACAGCACGAACAACGTCATCGCGACGACCCCGCCCAGGACGATCACCGCCCAGGCCCGCGCGATGTCACCACGAGCACGGGCCGTCGACGCCTCGATCACTACGGCTCCGTTCACCTGCACACCGGTGCCGACCGGCCGCGCGACCAGCATGGTCGGCGCGCCCCATGGCGTCAGCTTGTCCGCCGCGTACGGGCGCTGATTGCGGCGCGCGGCCGCTACCGCCGCAGTGATCCCATGACCGTTCACGTCCGTCCCCGCGTTCACCGTCGTCGCTCCCCTGGCGTCGACCACCAGCACGTTCTCGCCGTACAAGTCGTGATAGCGGAGTACCTCGTCGGCCAGCGCGCGGCTGTCACCCGTGGTGACCGCGTCGTCGGCCAGGGTGGCGAAGCGGTCGGCGTCCCCGGAGCGCGCCAGCACCAGCTGCTGGGTGCGACTGGTGGCGATGGTCAGCGACAGCGGCACCGCGAAGGCCAGCACCGCGATGGCCGCGAACAGCGTCAGCGCGACGAGCAAGCGACGCCGCATGGCATACCTCCGGCCCGCCGGACCGCGCTCACTGTCCCCACCGATACCCGTAGCCGCGGATGGTGGTGATCAGGCCGGGCCGGTTCAGCTTCGCTCGCAGGCCGGTCATGTGCACATCCAGCGAACGCGATACCGCGACGAAGGCATCACCCCAGATGCGATCCATCAACTGCTGGCGGCTCACCGCGGCCCCCGGCCGTTCCACCAGCGCCTCGACCAACTCGAACTCCTTCTGTGTCAGCGGCACCGGCGTACCGGCGACCTCGACCACGCGGGCCCCCAGGTCCACCCGCACGTCACCGGTGACGACCACCGATTGAGCCTGCCTGGCCGCGGCGGCCGCCCGCCTGGCGACCGTCTCCAACCGCGCGACGAGTTCCGCGATCCGCGGCGGCTTGACCAGATAGTCGTCCGCACCGCCGCGCAGGCCACGCACGATCGACCGTTCGTCGCTGCGCGCGGTCAGGATCAGCACCGGGATCGCACTCACCTCGCGCAGTCGGCGCAGCACCTGCAGACCGTCTCCGTCGGGCAGTCCGAGATCGAGGACTACGGCGTCGAAGTCGCGATGCGCGACCAGCAGGTCCGCGCCGCGGCGCATGCGTTCGGCGCGGTAACCGCGAGCGTTCAGGGCCTCGACCAGCGCGTCTCCCACGCCGTCGTCGTCCTCGACCACCGCAAGCCGCACGCGCCGATCCTCCCACAGCGGGCGGACCGGCGCGTCTGCCGGACGGTCAGTCACGCACGGTGACCATCGGCCGTCCCGGCCGGGCCGCCGCGCCGGACCCGGTATCGGCGCCCGCGTCGATCTGCGACGAAGCCGAGGTCTCCCGCATGAAGTAGTAGGTGATCAGCGAGATGGCGATGCAGCCCGCGACGTACCAGAAGTACAGCGACTCGTGCCCGGCCTTCTTCAGCGCCAGCGCGATAGTCTCCGCGGTGCCGCCGAAGATGGCGACGGTCAGGGCGTAGGGCAGCCCGACACCGAGCGCGCGGATCTTCGTCGGGAAGAGCTCGGCCTTCACGATCGCGTTGATCGAGGTATATCCCGTGATGATCAGCAGGGCGGCCATCATCAGGCCCCACGCGGCGACCGGATCGGTGGTGTGCGCGAGCACCGTCATGATCGGCACGGTCAGCAGCGTGCCCGCCACGCCGAAGAAGATCAGCAGCTTGCGCCGGCCCACCCGGTCCGACAGCGCGCCCGCCAGTGGCTGCAGCACCACGAAGACCAGCAGCGCGATGAAGTTGATCCACGCCACCGTCGATTTCGAGATGCCGGAGGTGTTGATCATGAACTTCTGCATGTAGGTCGTATACGTGTAGAACGCGACCGTTCCGCCCAGCGTCAACCCGACGACCAGCAGACACTCGCGGGGGTATTGCAACAGGATCCGCAGCGAACCTCGCGACTGCCCCGCTTCGGCGGACACCGCCGCGCCCGTCGCGTTCTCCTTCGACGCCTGCGCGGATTCGGCGCGGAACTGCTCGGACTCGTCCATGCCGCGTCGCAGCCACATCACGATCAGCGCGCCGGCAGCGCCGATCACGAACGGAATCCGCCAACCCCAGTCGTTCATCCGGTCGGCGTCGAGAAATTGTTGCAGCACGATCTGCACCCCGAGCGCGACGAGCTGGCCGGCCACCAGCGTCACGTATTGGAAACTCGAGTAGAACCCGCGCCTGCCCGCCGAGGCCACCTCGGACAGATATGTCGCGCTGGTGGCGTATTCACCGCCGACCGACAGACCCTGCAAGAGCCGGGCGACCAGCAGCAGGGCCGGAGCGGCCAGACCGATGGTCTGGTAGCCGGGTGTCACCGCGATCAGCAGTGAACCCGCCGCCATCACGGTCACCGACAGGGTAAGCGCCGAACGCCGGCCGAACCGGTCGGCGTATCGGCCCAGCGCCCAGCCGCCGATCGGGCGCATCAAGAAGCCGACCGCGAACACAGCGGCGGTGGACAGCAGCTGCGCCGTCGGATCGTCCTGGGGAAAGAACGTCTTCGCGAAATACACGCTGAACGCGGCATAGACATACCAGTCGTACCACTCGACCAGGTTGCCGATCGATCCGCGTAGAACGTTCGCGACCACCCGGCGCTCGCTCACGGGCTGTGTCGTAGTCACAAGATCTCCTCCTCCGACGCCTCATCACGTCGTCGCAGATCAGTGTGGCGGCTGTCACAAGCGCGCGGAATGGCTCTCGATGCTTCCTAACAGTCCCTTAGGACGATCCTCGGAAACACTTCCGGCCCCGGACGAACAGGGCGGGGCCGGAGGCGACTACTCAGGATTTCGCGGTCAGCAGCGGAGCGAGGGTGCGCAGCGCCGGGAGGTAGTTGTCGCCGAGGAGCTGCACCGCGACATGGTCGGCACCGGCGTCGAGGTGCTCCGACAGCCGGGCGGCGATCCGTTCCGGCGTGCCGTGCGCGATGACGGCGTCGAACACGCGATCGCCGGGCGGGACGGCGAGGTCGGCGTCGGTGAAGCCGAACCGGCGCAGGTTCGACGCGTAGTTGGTCAGGCCCAGGTAGAACCCGACGGTCTGGTCGGCAACGGCATGCGCGGCCCGGGCGTCGTCGGTCAGCACCACCTTGTGCTCGGTCGCCAGCAGCGCGTCGGGGCCGACGATCTCGCGAGCCTTCGCGGTGTGCGCCGCGGGGACGAAGTACGGCAGCGGGCCCAGGGATCGCTCGGCGGCCAGCTTCAGCACGCGGGGGCCGAGTGCGGCCACCGCACGTCGTTCGGCGGGCACTCCGGCGGCGTCGAGCTCGTCGAGGTATTCGACCAGCGCTTCGAACGGCTTGCGGTACTCGCCGGTGTGCTCCGGGTGTCCCGCGCCGATGCCGAGCAGGAACCGGCCGGGGAAGCGGGCCTCGATTCGGTGGAACGAGTCGGCCGTCTCCTTCGCGGGCGACGCCCAGATGTTCACGATGCTGGTGGCCACGGTGATCGTTTCGGTCGCCTCCAGCAGCGGTTCGACCACCGCCAAGTCCGCGGGCGGCGAGGCCCCCAACCACAGCGCGCCGTAGCCCAGCTGCTCCAATTCCCGTGCTTCCTCCGGGCTGAACCCGTTGAACGCCCGCCACACTCCGAACCGTCCGAGACTGTCGAATGCCATGTCCCGACCCAACACGTACCCGTGGGCGGCTATTCCGTGCCACCGGATATCGCGATCGCGGCCCGATGCTCTTCCGCTTCAAGAGCGCTACTGTGGCTATTGCACAGCTATCGGCGCCCGCCGCCGTGGCAGGCGTCACCACTAACGAGATGGAGGTGATCGCTGTGCTGAGATTCGATCCATTCCATGACATCGACACCGTCGCCCGTCAATTGCTCGGGGAAAGCGCCGGAACCGGTCGCGCACCGCGATTCATGCCGATGGATCTGTTCAAGGCGGGAGATCACTACGTCCTGAACGCGGACTTGCCCGGCGTCGATCCCGGCTCGATCGATGTCAGTGTCGACAACGGCACGCTCTCTCTGCGGGCGCAACGCACCGTGCCGAGCGAAGAAGGCGTCCAGTGGATCGCCTCGGAACGCTTCGCGGGCACCTTCATGCGCCAGATGTCGCTCGGCGAGAACGTCGACGTCGACAACATCAGCGCGACCTACAACAACGGCGTGCTCTCGGTGACGATCCCCATCGCGGAGCGTGCGAAGCCGCGCCGCATCCAGATCTCCGGGGCGTCCCAGGAACCGAGGACGATCGAAACGCAATCGGGTGGACCCGGACAGCCTACGCAGGCCGAGCAGCAAGGGCAGGCCCCGCAGCAGTATCCGCGATCATCGAAGTGACCGCCTCGCTGCCCGCACCCGAGCGCGGGTGCGGGCAGCTCTGACATGCCTAATCGCCGCAGCAACCCGCCTGCGGGACCGGGACCGACCGCATCTCCCGCGTCTGCGCGTTGCGGGCGGCGAGTTCTTCGTCGGCCGGGTAGTCGACGCCGATCAGGCTCAAACCGTGTGCCGGAGCGACGGTGACCGAACTGGAGCGCTCCGTCGCCCGCAGCAGCTCGGCGACCCATGCCACGGTGCGCCGCCCCTCGCCGACGGCGAGCACCGCGCCCACCAGGCTGCGGACCATCGACCAGCAGAACGCGTCGGCGCTGACGTAGGCGACCAGCAGATCGCCGTCGCGCACCCAGTCGAAGCGCTGCAACTCCCGGACCGTCGTCGCGCCTTCTCTGCGTCGGCAGAACGCGGCGAAATCATGCAGCCCCAACAGTGTTCGCGAAGCCTCCCGCATGGCCCCGACATCGACGCCCGACCGGCAAGCGACCACGCTGCGGGCTTGCAGCGGCTGCGCCCCATACGGCGCGGTGGTCAACCGATAGGCATAGTGGCGGCGGATGGCGGAGAACCGGGCGTCGAAGTCGGGCGCGGCCAAGCGCGCTCCCGTGATCCGCACGTCCTTCGGCAGGAATCGCGCCATCCGGTGCACCAGCCTCTCCGCGTCCAGTTCCCCGGACGTGTCGAAATGCGCGACCTGTGCTTCGGCGTGCACGCCCGCGTCCGTTCGTCCCGCCACGGTCAGCTGGATCGGCTCGCGGAACACCTTGCTCAGCGCGTCCTCGAGCACGCCCTGCACGGTGCGCAGACCTGGCTGGCGTGCCCAGCCGATGAAGTCCGTGCCGTCGTAGGCGATGTCCAGCCGGACCCGCGACATGCCGTTGCATGGCACGTCCGCGCTCGATCCCACCGTTTCCTCCACGGTCACATGATCCTCCGGTCGAAACGAACGAGCCCGCCGACCCAGTGCGGGTGGCGGGCTCGTGCGCGAACTCCGACGCTCAGCGTCAGGCGTCCTTCTTGTCCTCGGCGGCCTCGTCGGCAGCCGGAGCCTCGGTGGTCTCGTCGGTGGCCTCCTCGGCCTCCTCCTCGACGACCTCGGCGGCCGGAGCCTCTTCCGCCTTCTTCGACGCGGCGACGCGACGAGCGCGATCGGCCTCGTTGGTCACGGTCTTCTCCCGGACCAGCTCGATGATCGCCATCGGCGCGTTGTCACCCTTACGCGGCAGCGTCTTGGTGATGCGGGTGTAGCCACCCTCGCGCCCCTCGAACGCCGGGCCGATCTCGGCGAAGAGCTCGTGCACGACGCTTTTGTTGCGAATGACCTTCAGCACCTCGCGACGGTCGGCCAGAGTGCCGCCCTTCGCCTTGGTGATCAGCTTCTCCGCGTAGGGGCGCACGGCCTTGGCCTTGGCCTCGGTGGTGGTGATCCGGCCGTGCTCGAAGAGCGCCGTCGCCAGATTGGCGAAGATCGCCTTCTGGTGCGACGCCGACCCGCCGAAGCGGGCACCCTTCTTGGGCTTGGGCATTGTGGTGTTCTCCTGTGTGTCTTTGCGGCGCTCCCGGCGCCATGCGTGGTTACGCTCTGCTACCGCCTCCGGGCGCGTCGCTCACGCCGCGGATATGAGGCCGGGCCGGGGGCCTTCCCGGCGGCCTAGAGCTGTTCGGTCTCGGCGTAGTCCTGCTCGCCGCCATCGGTGTCACTGAACGTGCCGCTGTCGCTCCACGTGCCGGTGCTCGCGTCGTAACCGACCACGCTGGACGGATCGAACGACGCCGGGCTGTCCTTCAGCGAGAGGCCGAGCGCGTGCAGCTTGACCTTGACCTCGTCGATGGACTTCTGGCCGAAGTTGCGAATGTCCAGCAGATCCGACTCGGTGCGGGCGACCAGCTCGCCCACGGTGTGCACACCCTCGCGCTTGAGGCAGTTGTAGGACCGGACGGTGAGGTCCAGGTCCTCGATCGGCAGGCCGAAGGAGGCGATGTGATCCGCCTCGGCCGGCGAGGGGCCGATCTCGATGCCCTCGGCTTCGACGTTCAGCTCGCGGGCCAGGCCGAAGAGCTCGACCAGGGTCTTGCCCGCCGAGGCGAGCGCGTCCCGCGCGCTGATGGAGTTCTTGGTCTCCACGTCCAGGATGAGCCGGTCGAAGTCGGTGCGCTGCTCGACGCGGGTGGCCTCGACCTTGTAGGTCACCTTCAGCACCGGCGAGTAGATCGAATCCACCGGAATCCGGCCGATTTCCGCACCGGAGGCCTTGTTCTGCACGGCGGGGACGTAGCCGCGACCGCGCTCGACGACGAGCTCGATCTCCAGCTTGCCCTTGTCGTTCAAGGTCGCGATGTGCATGTCCGGGTTGTGCACCACGACGCCGCTGGGCGGGACGATGTCACCGGCGGTGACGGTGCCCGGACCCTGCTTGCGCACGTACATCGTGACCGGCTCGTCCTCCTCCGAGGACACGACCAGGCCCTTGAGGTTCAGGATGATGTCGGTGACATCCTCCTTCACACCCGGGACGGTGGTGAACTCGTGCAGGACGCCGTCGATGCGGATGCTCGTGACCGCCGCCCCCGGAATCGAGGACAGCAGGGTACGCCGCAGCGAGTTGCCGAGGGTGTAACCGAAGCCCGGCTCGAGCGGTTCGATGGTGAACTTCGAGCGGTTCTCGGCGACGACCTCTTCGGTCAGCGTCGGACGCTGTGAAATCAGCATTAGGATCATCCTCCTTTTTGGGCGCCCGCTATTTGACGCCTCGTCTCAGGGGTTGTGCGTGGCCGACCGGATCGGGACGGCCACGCACCAGCAGCACGTGCCGATTACTTCGAGTAGTACTCGACGATCAGCTGTTCCTGCAGCGGCACATCGATCTGGGCGCGCTCCGGCACCTGGTGGACCAGGATCCGCAGCCGGCCCGGGATCACCTGCAGCCAGCCCGGAACCGGGCGGTCGCCGACGGTCTCGCGCGCCACCTGGAACGGCAGGGTGCCCAGCGACTTCTCCTTGACATCGATGATGTCGTACTGGGTGACCTGGAAGCTGGGGACGTCGACCTTCTTGTTGTTCACCAGGAAGTGGCCGTGCGAGACCAGCTGGCGAGCCTGCCGGCGGGTACGGGCCAGACCTGCGCGGTACACGACGTTGTCCAGGCGGGTCTCGAGCAGGCGCAGCAGGTTGTCACCGGTCTTGCCCTTGAGGCGGTTGGCCTCCTCGTAGTACCGGCGGAACTGCTTCTCCATGACACCGTAGGAGAAGCGGGCCTTCTGCTTCTCCTGCAGCTGGAGCAGGTACTCGCTCTCCTTGATCCGCGCGCGGCCGTGCTGGCCGGGCGGGTAGGGGCGACGTTCGAACGCCTGGTCGCCTCCGACGAGGTCGACGCGCAGACGACGCGACTTGCGGGTGATAGGGCCTGTGTAACGAGCCATTGTTCGCTATTCCTTTCCCGCTAGACGCGACGCCGCTTGGGCGGACGGCAGCCGTTGTGGGGCTGCGGGGTGACATCGGAGATCGTGCCCACTTCGAGGCCGGCGGCCTGCAGCGAGCGGATCGCGGTCTCGCGGCCCGAGCCGGGGCCCTTCACGAACACGTCGACCTTCTTGACGCCGTTCTCCTGCGCCTTGCGGGCGGCGTTCTCGGCGGCGAGCTGCGCGGCGAACGGGGTCGACTTGCGCGAACCCTTGAAGCCGACGTGGCCCGACGACGCCCAGGAGATGACGTTGCCACTCGGGTCGGTGATCGACACGATCGTGTTGTTGAACGTGCTCTTGATGTGCGCGTGGCCGTGCGGGACGTTCTTCTTTTCCCGGCGACGCGACTTCTGGGTCTTCTTGGGGCCGGAGGCCCTGGACTTCGGAGGCATCGGTTATCCCTACTTCTTCTTGCCGGCGACGGTGCGCTTCGGGCCCTTGCGGGTGCGCGCGTTGGTCTTGGTGCGCTGGCCACGCACGGGCAGGCCACGACGGTGGCGCAGGCCCTGGTAGCAGCCGATCTCGATCTTGCGGCGAATATCGGCCTGCACCTCGCGGCGCAGGTCACCCTCGACCTTGAGAGCCGAACCCTCGATGTAGTCACGCAGCTGCGTGACCTGCTCGTCGCTGAGATCCTTCGAGCGCAGGTCCGGGCTGACGCCGGTGGCCTCGAGGATCTCCTTCGACCGGGTACGGCCGATGCCGAAAATGTAGGTCAGTGCGATCTCCATGCGCTTCTCGCGCGGGAGGTCGACGCCCATGAGACGTGCCATCTGGCAGTTTCCTTAATTGTTGCGGAGGTCTGCTCCCTGTCCGTCCCCTCGTCTTGGTGGGGCACCGGCCTCCGAACCGGTGGTAGGCGCACACGCCCAGGGCGAACCCTGATATCCGCAGCGTGCGGCTGGAGCTGGGAGTTCTTCTTGCCAATCCGAACTGCGGTTCGGTGCTTGGCTGGTGTCGCGTCGAGCGGCGCCTCCGGCAAGCCTCGGGCGGGTGAGACGAGGTCTCCCTCGCCTCCGCTCAGCCCTGGCGCTGCTTGTGGCGCAGGTTGTCGCAGATCACCATGACCCGGCCGTGACGGCGGATCACCTTGCACTTCTCGCAGATCTTCTTGACGCTCGGCTGAACCTTCACGTCCGTCCAATCTGTTGTGGTTCACAGGGGTGTGAACACAGTTTTTCCCCAGTCGACGACTGGGGAAGTTCTGTAGTGAGTCTTTCGACTCGGCCCCGGCTCACGCCGGGACTGCCGGGTTCGCATCGCCCCGATCGCGCCGGGCACGATCACTTGTAGCGGTATACGATCCGGCCGCGCGACAGGTCGTAGGGCGAGAGCTCGACGACAACGCGGTCCTCGGGGAGGATGCGAATGTAGTGCTGCCGCATCTTCCCGCTGATGTGCGCGAGAACCTTGTGCCCGTTCTCGAGCTCGATCCGGAACATCGCATTGGGCAGCGGTTCGACAACTCGACCCTCGACCTCGATGGCCCCGTCTTTCTTCGCCATGTCCTCCGCGATCCCGGTTACGCTCAACCTGGTTTGTTTGCCTGAGTCTGCTCGGATGGACCGACCGCCGGAGCGGACCGTTCGCACACAAACAGGCGGCGCGTAGGTGCACCGCCGCTCCAGCTTACCGATCCGTTCCGGATCGGGCAAAAATGCCTCCCTGTATACCCGTGTCGCCAGGGGTTTCGCAGCCTTCTTCCCACTCGTGGCGGGCCTCGGACGCTGCGACACGACGGCACCCGGTTGTCGCGTAAACTGGCCGCTGTCCAGGTATTTGGGTCGAACAGATCGAGGGGGATGCGTGAGCCGGCGCAGCGAGCGAGCCACCGGCGGAGGCACCCTCGGTCAGGTCGAAGCGAGCGGCAGGGAGGCGAGGCCGTGAGACAGCATAGCGAGCGAGTCACCGGTAGAGCGCCCCTGGCCACGACCGAGCCGAGCGGCAGCGAGGGAAGTCGTGAGTGAACGCAGCGAGCGCATCGTCGGCGCGCCGAGCGGCAGCGAGGCGCAGTCGTGAGCCGTAGCAATGACGGCCTGCCCATGCTGCCGCCGTGGCTGTCGGAGAGCGAAGTCGGCCAGAGCGGCTACGAAGCGCCGGTACAGAATCTTCCGCAAGACGATCTCATCGAGGAAACCACCAACCGCAGGCGCGGCCGTTTCAAGAACCGCGCGCCCGAGGCGGACCGCCCGGATGCCGCACGCCCGGAGAAGCGCCGCAAGGGCTGGCGACGCGACAAGAACGACGGGCCCGCCGCCGAGGAACAGCGGCAGAGCGAGGTGGGCCGCCCGCCCGCGCCGGTCCCGGACGAGCCCGCGCCGGCTCAGCTCCCACCAGAGGTTTGGCAGCAGCCCGGCTACGCCACCACCCCGCCGGTGCAGGAAAACTCCTGGCAGGCGCCGCCCCAGCCCGACCACATCCCACAGCGCGACAACACTCCACAGCACAGCCTGCCCACCCGCAACCCCTCGCAGCCCTCCCCCGGTTTCCAGCCGCTGGGCAGTAGGGCCGCGAACCCGCCCGTATCGAACGACCAGCCGACGCACCGGCCGCCCGAAAGACCGGATCTCCCGCCACCACCGCCGCGCCCATCGGCCGACGAGCAGCCCGGTCGGGCGCCGAACGACGACCCCGTCCGGCCCTCGCGCGGCGAGAGCGCGCCCGGCCAGGTCACCGGCGGCCGACCCCCGCTCGGACCGCAGAACGGCGGATGGCCGTCCACCGGCAACCCTCGGCTCGACGCCGCGCTGTCGGCGGTGCGGCCGAGTCATTGGCCCACCTCGGCACCGACCGGCCAGGCCGCCGCACCGGTGGCCCCGGCCGAGCCCGCGCGGCCGGTCGGCGAGCCCAGGGAGATACCGCCGTCCGGCCCCGATCAGACGTGGCCGACCGGTAACCAGCCGACCGCTCCGACCGTCGGCGACCCATCCGCTCCCCCGTCCCGGGGCGGATACCCGTCCGACCCGGACCCCGCGGCATCGCAGAGCGGGTACTCGCCGACGCCGACGAGCGTGCGACCCACGCCACCGCCCACCGTCGACCCGGCGATGCCACCCACCGGCTACAGCCCGGTCGAGCAGGCGCACGACCAGAACACCGCCGCTCTGCCGAGTTCGAGCGCGCCGCCGGTTCAGCTCCCGACGACATCGTCGGGTGGCCCCACTCCGGGCGCGAGCGACACCGCGCCGCAGATCGATGCCCACCAGACGCTCTCAGATGATCGTCAGGTGCCGGCACCGCAGGCCGCCCAAGCCGGGCCCACCGCCGTGACGCCGGACGGACCGCCGCCCTGGCTCGCCGCGCCGCGGCCCGAGCAGGCCGGGACATCCGCGACGGACGCACCCCGCCGTCTTCCACCGCTGCCCGATCCGCCCGCGCCGCACGAGCGTCCACACGACGGCGGGGCCGGCACGCCCGCGATGGCTCCGGCGCACGACGAGCACCGGCCGACGCGCGGTACGGACGGCCCGCCACCCTGGCTCGGTCACACCGCATCGGACCAGACCGGTTTCCCGCCCGCGCCGAACGAGATCGCCGCACAGGCCGACAGCGTGACGCGGGAACACCACCTGCCCGCCGGTTCCCCACCGGCAGCAGCGCACCAAGGGCCCGCGGATCACGGCGCTACGGAACCCTTCATCGCTCCGTCCGCGACCGTCCCGCACGCCGGACAGGGCGGGGCCGTCCCGGTTTCGCCCGCACCTCGAAGCGCCTCCGCGCCTGTCTCCGCCCCTGCGCCGGAAACCGCCGCGCGGCCGGATCCGGCCGGGTGGGTGAACACGACTGGTACGCAAAGCGATCCGGGCGTCTCGACACCGAGCTGGACCAATGCGACGGAAGCCGGTCCGGCGTCGGCGCGACCCGTCGCCGGTGGCGGGCGGCACCGGATGTCCGCCGAGTCCAACGACCCAACGGCTGCGCAGGCATCGGTCGAACAAGCACCGAGAATCGACCAGCAGCCGGTTCCGCAGCACCATCCGGAGACGGCTCACAACGCGGGCGGCCCGCACCCGGCGAGCGGTGTACCCGCCGGTGGGCCGACGCGGTTCGCGAGTGGTCAGACGCCGGGTTTCCCACCTCCGGCCCCTGTCGACCAGTGGGGCAATGCCGCCGCACCGTCTCCTGCGCCTGAATCGGGTGCGGTAGGACCGCATTCCGCGCCACCGCAGTATCACGTCGCTGGGCAACCCGCACCGCAGCCCGGACAGTGGGGCACGCCGCCGGGTTATCCGCAGCCGCCCGCGCCGCCCCCGGGCGCGCCGTTCCAGCAACCTTCGCTGGACAATGTGCCGCTACGCCGGGCCAAGAAGGCGCCGGGATCGGGGTGGCGCAAGGCGGTGCACCACGTGTCCGGCGGCTCGATCAACCCCGGCATGTCCGCCGAGGAACGCAGACTCCAGGAACTGGTCGCGCGGATCAGGCAGCCTGTCCGCGGCGACTACCGGATCGCGGTGCTCTCGCTCAAGGGTGGTGTCGGAAAGACCACCACCACCATGGGTATCGGCTCCATCTTCGCCTCCATCCGGGGCGACCGCGTGATCGCGGTGGACGCCAATCCCGACTTCGGCACACTGTCGCAGCGGGTGCCACTGCAGACCAGGTCCACCGTGCGCGACCTGCTCCTCGATTCGTCCATCCAGCGCTATTCGGATGTGCGCAGGCACACCTCGCAGGCCACGAGCCGCCTGGAAGTGCTGGCCAGCGAACGCGATCCGGCCGCATCGGAGGCCTTCAGCGAAGACGAGTACCGCGCGGTCGCCCGGATCCTGCAGCGGTTCTACAACATCATCCTCACCGACTGCGGTACCGGACTCATGCATTCGGCCATGGCCGGTGTACTGGACCTGGCGCACTCGCTGGTGCTGATCTCCTCCCCCGCCATCGACGGAGCGCGCAGCGCCGCAGCGACTTTGGACTGGTTGTCGCTGCACGGCCACGACCACTTGGTGCGCAACGCGGTGGTGGTGATCAACTCCCCGCGGGCCGGATCGCCGAATGTCGGTATCCAGCAGCTACGGGAGTACTTCCTGTCCCGGTGCCGTGCGGTGCACGTCATCCCGTTCGACCCGCACATGTCCGAGGGCGCGGAGATCGATCTGCACCGGCTGCACAAGCAGACCAAGCGGGCCTACGTCGAGCTGGCCGCGACCGTCGCGGACGACTTCGCCACCGATCACCGTCATCACCACCCCTGACACCCGCCGGGCCGTGGCCCGGCGGGCAAGAAGGGCGAACGGATCAGCCGCTCACCACTCGGGCAGACGCCGCCTGCCCGCCATGACGTCGCGCACCAGATCGTCGTAGGCGTCCGCGAGTTCGGCGAGATGATGCCACGCGTTGTGCAACAGCTCGTCGTGGGCGTTCAGAGTCATCAACGCGTGGTGCGCGCGCACCGACGATTCGGCGAGGCGATCGATCACCGCGCCCACCGTTTCGGTGTGCAGCGTGGCGCCGAGCCGATGCTGCGGCACGCTGCGCATCACCCAGTCGTCGATCGCCATCACCAATTCGACTCTGCGACGCTCGATTTCGCGGATCACCGCGACGGCGGTATCCACCGATCCACCGCGGCCGACCAGGCGGCGCTCATGTAGCACTGCCAGATCACGAGCGAACCACAAGAGCGGGCCACCGACTACCCGGTGCCCGCGACACGCCCGAACCAATAGGTCGGACGTGGGAAGCAATCCCGATGCCGAAGAGCGCACCGAAGGATCGACACACCTCGATGTGCCGGGGAGGGCCATTACGACCGTTGTATCCGAACCTGCCACGTTGCCTCGCCGTCATCGCCGCACAACACCGGATCAGGACTTCATTACAATAAACCTCTGAAGGCACCTGTCAAGCGTTACCCGGCCGTAGGGAGTCACGAAGAGTACACTTCGTTACCTGCATGACCAACCGAGGAGCAAGATGGCGGACGGTCCGACGTATCACCGGATCGCAGACCTCCTCCGCGAGGAGATCCGCGCAGCGAAGTGGAAACCGGGCGAGCGACTGCCCAGTCATTCCGAGCTTGCCGATCAGATGCAGGTCTCGATAACCACCGCTCGCAATGCGATCCAGGTGCTGGTGACCGAAAATCTGGTCTACACAGCTACTTCCCGCGGCACGATCGTTCGAAACCAAGAAGTTCTGGAATCCGTGGTCACCGACTCTATCCGTCCCGACCGGCCGCAGACCCCGCACGACATCTTCGAGGAGATCGCGCGGGCCGCGAGCCGGGAACCGTCGAAGGAGTTCAGCGCGAAGATGGAGCCGGCCAGCCCCGAAGTCGCGACTTGGCTGGGTGTACCGCCCGATTCCTGGGTGCTGGCCAGGACGGTGGTCCAGTATCTCGACCACGAACCGTGGTCCTGGGAGGTCAGCTTCTATCCGCGGGAGCTGGCCGAGGCCACCGGAATCGACTCCCCGCACGATATTCCGGAGGGCACCACCCGCCGCCTCGCCGACCGGGGGCATGCCGAGACCGCGCACCGCGACACCCTCGTCGCACGGCCGGCCAGTGCGGAGGAAGCCTTGGTGCTCGGCGTCGCCACCGGCACCATCCTGCTCGACCACCTGCGTATCGGCGCCACCCACGAGCGGGTCACGCGCGCCACGCGGCATCGCTCACTGGCGACCGGCAATCGCCTCGCCTACGAACTCGGCGACGCCGAAGGCACCGCGGTCATCCGGACCACGCTGGCCAATCCGCCCGGGTCCGTTTCGGCTTAGCCCATGACGATCGCGCTGCGCCAGGCAACAATAGGAGATCTCGGCATGATCTGCCGCCTGCGCGTGCAGCGCACGGCGTGGCTCACCGCGCGCGGTTCCGACCAGTGGACGGTCGCCGGACGCGGCCTGCCCATCGAGATCTTCGCGCGCGCCGTCGGATGCTCGCTGGACGCCGGCGAGACCTGGATCGCCGAGATCGCGGGCGAGCCCGCGGGAACCATCACGGTCAACAACCGCGCCGACGCCGGGCTGTGGTCGCGGTGGGAACTCGACGGCGCGGTGATCGTCCATTTCATGATCGTGGACCTGCGATTCGCGGGTCATCGCGTCGGTCACCGGATGCTCGCCCATGCCGGAATGCTCGCTCGCCACCAGCAACGTGAGTGGGTTCGGCTGGACGCCTGGACCACCAATACCGACCTGCACGACTACTACCGCTCGGCGGGGTTCCGCTTGGCGCGTATCGCGGGGCCGCTCGCGCTGGGACCGTCCCGCGCGCTGTTCGAGCGACGGGTCGACAGCTGGGACGACGAACTACCGGTGCCGGTCCCGGCAGTCGCGCATGCGGCCCCTTCGGCGTTCTCGCACACCCCATTGCCGAACAACTGACTCGAAGCGCGCACGGGCGGCGCGCATGCGGTCCGAGTCTTCGCGAGCTACCCACTACAGGAGAAGAAGACGGTTCGGACCGACCGCGGTGCGTCCGTGGCGGGCCGCCCGGTGCGCGCCGGAGGTATACGGCGCGCGACGGGTTTCCACGGTGGGACCGATCAGACCGGCGGCAGATGCGCGATGTGCACCATCTCGATACCTTTGCTGCGCGAGACCAGGGTTCCGCGGCCGGGAGGCAATTTGCTCGGCCGTACGTCGCCCATCAGCTTGCCCTCGTCCCGCGACCCGCTCATGATCAACGTCTCCACCGACATGTTCTTCATGGTGCCGAGAATCGGGTCGTAGAGCGCCCGCGAGACTCCGCCGCTGCGGCGCGTGACGACCAGATGCATGCCGATATCGCGGGCCTGCGGCAGGTATTCCAGCAGCGGCGCGAACGGATTCATGCCGGTGCCGGTGGCCACCATGTCGTAGTCGTCGACCACGATGTAGATCTCCGGGCCGCTCCACCAACTGCGTTCGCGCAGTTGCTGCGGGGTGATGTCCGAACCGGGAATCCGCTTGGCCAGATACCCGGCCACCTCCTGGATCATCGGACCACAGGTTTGCGAGGAAGTGGAGTATCCGGCCAAGTGGTCGCCCTCGACCACGCCGAGCATGGTCCGGCGGTAGTCGACCATGATGATCCTGGCCTGCTCGGTGGTGGACTGCTCGACCACCCCCATCACGATGTTGCGCAGCAGTGTGGTCTTGCCGCATTCCACGTCCGCGAACGCCATGAAATGCGGTTCGGCGCCGAAATCCAGCACCAGCGGCTGCAATTCGGCCTCGCCGAGACCGACGACGACCCGGGTGGGGCTCAACTCGATGCCTTGGGCCTTCGCCGAGGCCATCAGCTCGTCCCTGCCGAAGCGCAGCGGCAGCATGCGCACTTCCGGTGCACGACTGCTCGGGTACTGCTGCTCGAGTTCGGCCCGCGCTCGCGCGACACCTTCGGCCATACTGCCGGGCTCGGAATCGGAATCCAGGCGCGGCAGGGCGATCAACATGTGCAGCTGGTCGGGGGTCAGACCGCGCCCGGGACGGCCGACCGGAACCTGATGCGCGGTGCGCCTGCCCATCTCCGAGTCCGACGGATCGCCGAGCCGCAGCTCGATGCGGGTGCCGATCTGATCTTTGACCACCGGACGGATCTCGGCCCAGCGCGCGGCGCCGATCATCAGGTGGATGCCGAACGACAAACCCTGCGCCGCGATGGCGTTGATCTGCGGCTCCAGCATGTCGAATTCTTCGCGGATCGCGGCCCAGCCGTCGATCACCAGGAAGACGTCGCCGAACTTGTCGTCGGCCAAGGGGTCGGAAGGCCCGGCCGCGCCGTCCGGAACGCGCTGTCCCGCACCGAATCTGCGTCGCCGGAACTCGGCCATCGACTCGATGCCGAGGGCGGCGAACCGCTCCTCGCGCTGACGCAGGAGCGTGGTGAGTTCGGCGATGGTGCGGCGCACCCGGTCACCGTCGAGGCGGCCCGCCACCGAACCCACGTGCGGCACGCCGGACAGGCCGGCCATGCTTCCGCCACCGAAGTCCAGGCAGTAGAACTGCGCCTGTTCGGGGGTGTGCGTGGCCGCGGTCGCCAGGATGATGGTGCGCAAGGTCGTCGACTTGCCGGACTGCGGGCCGCCGACCACCGCGACATTGCCCTGTGCGCCGGCCAGATTGATGGTGAGCACGTCGCGCCGCTGCTCGTATGGCTTGTCGATGACGCCGATCGGCATCCACAACTGTCCGTGCCGGTTGACCGGGGAACGCCAGTCCGGGTCCGGCAGCAGCATGTCCACCGTGGGGGATTCGTCCAGTGGCGGCAACCACACCTCGTGCGCCGGGCGGCCGTGCCCGGTGAGCCGCTTGACTACCACGTCGAGCAGCGTGTCCGGGATGCCCTCGTCGGCGCCGGGCACGCCCCCGACGGCCGACGGTGGCGGCGGCAGCTCCAGCAGCGGGTTCGACGGCGCCGCCTCGGCCTCGGTGTCGATCGGCTCGGGCGATTCCACCGGTGCGGCGGTGAACAAGGCGGGCCGATGGCCGGCGACCGGACTGCCGTCCTCGCCGGTCACCGTTCCCTGCGGCGCGACGTACGGGCCGGACACGTAACTGGCGTTGAACCGCAACGGATCCGACGCATCGCTCTTCAGATACCCGGAACCGGGCACGCTCGGCAGGTGATAGGCGTCGGTGATGCCGAGCACCGCCCGCGATTCGTTCGCCGAGAACGTGCGCAGGCCGATGCGGTAGGACAGATGCGACTCCAGCCCGCGCAGCTTGTTCTCCTCCAGGCGCTGCGAGGCCAGCAGCAGGTGCACGTGCAGTGACCGGCCCAACCGGCCGATCATCACGAACAGTTCGGCGAAGTCCGGCTTCTGCGAGAGCAATTCGGAGAACTCGTCGACCACGATGAACAGCGCGGGCAGTGGGTCGAGCGGTACGCCCGCGGCGCGCGCCTTCTCGTAGTCGGTGACGTTGGCGTAGTTGCCCGCCGAGCGCAGCAATTCCTGGCGGCGGTTCATCTCGCCGGCGAGCGCGTCCTTCATGCGGTCGACCAGCGACAGTTCCTCTTCCAGGTTGGTGATCACCGCGGCGACGTGCGGCAGCGAGTCCAGGCCGAGGAAGGTCGCGCCGCCCTTGAAGTCGACCAGCACCAGGTTCAGCGCGTCCGGCGAATGTGTGGTGACCAGCGAAAGCACCAAGGTACGAAGAAATTCGGACTTTCCGGAGCCGGTGGCGCCGATGCACAGGCCGTGCGGGCCCATGCCGTTCTCGGCCGATTCCTTGATGTCGATCTCCACCGGCGTGCCGTCGGGGGTGATGCCGATCGGCACCCGCAGCCGCTCCCGGCCGGTGCGCGGACGCCACACCCTCGCCGGATCGATCTGAGCGGCGTCCGGGATCTTCAGCAGCGCCATCAGTCCCGGGTCGGTTGTGGTTCCCTCACCGAGACTGACGATCTGCGCCGCCGTCGCGAGCCGGTACCTGGCCAGCGAGCGGGCGAAGGACTCGGCCTCGGCCGTGCTCACCTCGTCGGCGGTGGCGAACTTCTCCACTCCGGCCGCACTGCGCGCGGCCACCTCGCCGTCGGCGGCGACCAGTTGCAGTCCGCGCCGCGCCGCGAGACCGCCCTCCGGCGCGGTGAGGTCCAGCACGGTCACCGAATCCAGGCCCGATTCGCTGACCAGCCGTTCGCTGCCGCTGACGTAGCCGTCATCGATGACGACCACCAGGTGCAGCCTCCCCTGGGTCGGCTGGGGGTTGCGCATGAACCGGCCGCGCTCGAGCAGCTCGGCCGCCAACGCCGTCTCCAGCTCGCCGAGCGAGTGGTACATCATCCGGGCCGAGCCCATGCCGTCGCGCTGCGTGGGATGTTGCAGCTGCGGCAGCCATTTCGCCCAGGACCAGGCCGGGCCGTCCGGGTCCGAGCAGACGATCGCGATCGCGAGATGGTCGGGACCGTGGAAGGCGGCCAGCTCCATCAGCATGGCCCGCACCAGCATGTGCGCGTCCGCGCTCGGGCCGCTGATGTTGATGGCGGGAAACGCGCGCAACGACACGGCGGTCGGCAAGCGGTGCACCACCGAGTGGGTGCGCACGAAGCGGCGCAGCGCCACGGTGGACACCGGTTCCAGATCCTCCAGCGGGCCCGTCTCCGGACGGGCCAGTTTGGTGGCCAGCCGATGACTGCCCACCCCGACGCGCACGTGCCCGAAGTCGGGATCGTTCGGCCTGCGCTCCCACATCCGCCTGGTACCGATCAGGGAGGGCAGGTCGGCCGGTTCGGGATGACTCCATCGGAGCGTCTCCAGTTGCTTGCCGCCGGTGCGACGCACCTCCTTGCGGACCTGATCCAGGTAGCGGAAATAGTCCTTGCGTTCCTCGTTGAGCTCGACCGCGCGTTTGGGCCCGCCACCCCGGAAGCCGGCCATCATGCCGACCATCGACATGAGCATCATCATCGGGAACATCATCGTCAACGGATTGGCCAGCAGGTTGCGGCCCATCATCGCCATCATCGCGATCATGCCGACCACCGCGACCACCATGACGATCGGCATCAGCTTCATCATCAGCGGCGCGGGCAGCGCGCGTGCGATCTCCGGTGGAGCGGTCAGCGCCACCTCGCCGCCGGGTGCCCGGGGCGGTGCGATGCGGGGGCGGCGCACAAAGCCTTCGGTAGCCATGGTTCCTTCGTTCGGTCGGCGGCGAGCGGTGGATATGTCGCTCGCGCTACGGATCGAATTCCGCGTTCAGGTCCGGCCCGGACCGGCGGAACGGGATCGCTACCGCGATACCGATGGCGAGGCAGGCCAGGCAGAGGATGGAGCCGACGACGGCGATCCGGCGCGGCCGCGGGTCCGGGCCCGGCGCGAGCACCGGCGCGGCGACAGCGCGCGCGGTGTCGGCACCCACGCTCACCGGCTTCTCCGGCAGTTGCGCGGTCAGCGCCGCGAGCGGATCGATCAGGCCGTGCCCGATCCGGTCGTCGCGTCCGGTGCCCGGTCCGTGCGCGGTGCGGATGATGCGGTCCATCACCTGCTGTGCGGTGAGTTCCGGGAAACGTGCCCGCACCAGCGCGGCCAGCCCGGCCACGTAGGGTGCCGCGAAGCTGGTGCCTTCCACGGCCCTGATCCCCTCGGTGGTCTGCACGCCGTCGACCAGCCCGGTGGCGCCGGGTTTGCTGTCCAGCGACACGATATTGCGGCCGATCGCCGCGACGGCCACCCATGGGCCGTGCAGCGACAGCTCGGACACCTGGCCCGTCGAATCCACCGAGCCCACCGAGAGCACGTAGGGCGTGAACCAGGCCGGGCTCGCGACGGTGGTCACCGAACTCCACCCGGAGCCCTCGTTCTGTTTCGAGCACGCGCCGTCGGGTTGCAGGTTGCCCGCGGCCGCGACCACGACGACGTTGCGGTCGTAGGCGTACTTCACCGCCGCGCCGAGCGAGCCGTCGGCGGTGTCCGATCCCGCTGCGGTGCAAGCGACTTCGGAGATGTTGACGACGGTGGCGCCGAGATCGACGGCGCGGACGACGGCCGCCGCCAGCGTGAGCACGCTGCCGTAGCCGTCGCTGCTGATCTTGCCCGGCGGATCGTCCCGGCCCCGGTCCTTCGGTTCGTAGGCCAGGCTCAGCTGCCGGATGGTGAGCAGGTCCGCATCGGGCGCGACACCCGCGAAGGCGTCGCCGGGACTCGGTTGCGCCGCGATGATTCCGGCGACCAGGGTGCCGTGACCGTCACAGTCGGCCGTTCCGTCGCCGTCGGAGACGAAATCACCACCCGGTTGCAGCGAGCGCAGCCGCGGGTGCGGATTCACCCCGGTATCGATGACGGCCACCTTCTGCCCGGCGCCGCGGCTGAACTGCCACGCCGACGGTAGATCCAGCACTCGTTGCGCCATCGGGGGTTCGCTGGGCGGAGCACCGGTGAGCAGCGGTTCGGCGCACATGGCGCGCTGTTCGGTCGGCTCCAGTGGCGCGGGCCGCACGCTCAAACCCTGTGCGACGCCGAGTGCGCCGGGATCGACCGCGGGCGGGGAGATCGCCTGCGCGCTCGGCCAGGGCGTGCCGACTCCGGCACCGACAACCGTTGCGGCGCAGACTATCCGCATGATCCTCCGGCGGAAGGCGCTGCTGGTCATATGTTCCGGGCCATCGAGTAGACGTTCATCACCCACAACACCAGGGGAATCACCGACACGATCAGCAAGTACTCGAAGATCTCGATCATCCGCCTGGTCACCGGGGTGACCTCGATGTGCGGACCGATCACCCCGAAGCCGATCACACCGGCCGCGAACGCGAGCAACACGCCCGCCGCGAGCAGGGTGTACTCCGAGTCGCCCACGGCGAACCCGACGGTCAGCGCGACGGAGGTCAGGCACCCGCCCGCGATCATCGTCGCGGCCTGGGTGAGATCGGCGAACGAGCGGCCGCGCAGCGCGAGGATGATCGCGGTTACGACGGCAAGCGTGATCCCTTGCCAGCGCGCCGAACTCAGCGGATCGGCCACGCCGAACGCGCCGATGACAGCGCTCACGGTGCACGCCGCGATCAGGCCGGACTGGAACTGATTGGCGGCGCGGGCACGTACCCCGAGTCCGGCCGCCGAGGGCAGTGCGCTGGCGCCGATGACGCCGATGCCCTCGATGGTCGGTCGCGGCTCGTGGTCGGCCGGGTCGATCGCGCCACCCGCGGTCGGGACCGGCGGAATCGGCAGCCGCGCGAGCACCGCCGCCAGCCGCGGCACCGCCGAGATGATCGCGATGCCCGCCACCAGCAGACCGGCCGACAACTTCGGCAGGCCCGGATGCCAGATCAGGTAGATCGCCGCGGCGATGCCCGCGATGACGGCAAGCGCTGCGGCGCAGGAGAACAGCGTCGCGCCGATGCCGGTCACCCGGTAGCCCACCAGCGCCGCGATCAGCAGCACCGAACTGCCCAGCAGCAGATGGGGACTGCCGAGCGTCCCCGGCACCAGCAGCGCGGCGCCGCCGAACAGCAGCAGCAGTCCGTCCAGCGACAACCAGGTCGCGATCACCGCGTCGGTGTACCGGTGTGCCGCGATGCCCGCCGCGACGAATGCCGCGATGCCTGCGCCGAGCAGAGCGAAAGCGGGAGCGAGCGGATCGCCGTTCCCGCGCGAAATCACCAGCACGGCCAGCGCCACGAGCACGGTCAGCGCCGACACGACCAGCCCCATCCAGCGGGCGGCCAGACCGGACCAGCTCTGGAATTCCTCTGTGGTCAGTCGCGAGACCGCGTCGATGACGTCATCGAACAGCGCGGGCGATTCCTTCGCGGCGACCGACCGCAGCACCAGCAGTTCACCGTCGTAGACCTCGGCCTCGGTGAGCGTGCGGCTCGGCGCGATCGCCTCCCGGCCGAGCCGGGCCAGCGTCCAGTGCCGCGCGTCCAGCGGCGCCGACTCCTCCTCGGTCTCGGGCCGCTCCGGGTTGCGCGATTCGATCAGCGCCACCAGATCGCCGATGAAGGTGGCGATCGGCACGGTGGCCGGGAGTCCGACATCGACCTGAGTGTTTCCACCGATGACCGAAACTCGGCTCAAAACGGGCTCGGTGGCACGTGTACCGCTCGCCGACTCGATCAACGGCAACCATCCCCCGCCCTCATCCGGAACAATGAATCACACATCGACAACATTTGCTGGAACACGTCCTGAGTGAACGACTTCACCACTCGTCAAGCACTTCTACACATAGCCGACTCTTGCGTTGCGACCTCCCGGCAGCTGAACCTAATGTAACGGACGCACCGGGCCCCGCGCGATCGGTAGTCTGGTATCCAGATGAACGTCTCTACTACGAGAAACGAAGATTTCGGGGTTCGACAGCAATGACCGGCAACCGTCAAGCACAACGCGCATTCGATGCCGGAATCCTGTCGCTCGGATTGTCCATCGAGGGGCAAGAATCCGCACGTGATCTCGACTACGCGAAACTGGCATTTCAGCGCGCCACCGAGTGGGATCCCACCATGTGCGACGCGTGGCTCGGCCGCGCCGCCGCGGGCGAGCTGACCAAGGACGTTCTGTTCAATCTGTACAAGACCAGTACCAGCACGCTCTATCGCGAGCAGCGCAGGCTCGGGCTGCGCCCGCGTGAACTCGCGGGCCGGTTCGCGCCCGGCCTGTACATCGATTACCCGCTGGCCAACCACACCGAGATCACGCTGGCCTGGGCGTCCCAGCTGATCACCGACAAGGAGTACGACGAGGCCGAGCGGGTGCTCGACGAGCTCGACACGTTCCGCCGTGGGCAGTTGAGCAATCCCGACGGCGAGATCGACAACCGCATCTGCGCGTATGTCCGTGGCGTACTGCACTACAACTCCCAGCGCTGGCCCGATGTGATGGCGGTGCTCGCCGGCTCGGCGGATTGGGAGGACCCGTACCTGGCGGCGGGCGCGCACGTCATGGTGGGCACCGCGTGCGCCCAGCTCGGCTTGTTCGGCGAGGCGATCCGGCGGATGCAGCAGGCCGAAGCGGGCCCGATCCCGGCGGCCCGCTCCACCGCGATGTTCTGCCGCGGTCTGTGCCTGCGGGAATCGGGCAACGAGGAGGAAGCTCAGTCGCTGTTCGAGAAGGTGTACTCGCAGGCGCCGGATTTCGAGGCCAACGCGGCGGCGATGCGCGACCGCACCTATCGGATCACCGTCACCAGCCGCGAGGTGATCGATGCGCGCACCGACAAGTGGGACCCGGCGTCCTCGCCATCGATGGAGCAGATGGAGCAGGCCGAGAGCCAGGACCGGGCGAAGAAGATCCTCGTCGAGGCCCGTGCCGAGCTGGATTCGCAGATCGGTCTCGCCTCGGTGAAAACCCAGGTGGCCAAGCTCCAGTCGTCGGCGCAGCTGGCGAAGATCCGGGCCGAGAAGGGGTTGGCGAGCCAGCCGCGCGGCCAGCACCTGGCCTTCACCGGGCCGCCCGGCACCGGTAAGACCACCATCGCCCGTGTGGTCGCGAAGATCTATTGCGGCGTGGGACTGTTGAAGACCGACAAGGTGGTCGAGGCCAAGCGCGTCGACTTCGTCAGCCAGAACCTGGGCGGCACCGCGATCAAGACCGAGAAGCTGATCGACACCGCGATGGACGGCGTGCTGTTCATCGACGAGGCATACACGCTGATCCAGACCGGTCTGCAGGGCGGCGACGCGTTCGGCCGCGAAGCGGTGGACACGCTGCTGGCGCGCATGGAGAACGATCGCGATCGCCTCGTGGTGATCATCGCGGGCTACGACGGCGAGATCGACCGGCTGCTGGCCGCCAACGACGGCTTGGCGTCGCGCTTTTCGAAGCGGTTGCAGTTCCCCTCCTACACCCCCGACGAGCTGGGGCGGATCGGCCAGGTGATCGCGCGTAAGCGCGACTCGGACCTGTCCGAAGGCGCGCTCGAGCAGCTGGTACGGGCCTGCGAACGCCTGTACGCGATGCAGAGCACCGACCAGAGCGGTCAGCCGCGCCTCGGCGTCGACCTCGCGGGCAACGGGCGATTCGTCCGCAACGTGATCGAGGCGGCCGAGGAAGAGCGCGAATTCCGATTGGCCAACGACGAATCGCTGGACCTCACCGACATCGATGAGGCGGTGCTGCGCCGCATCGAGGCGTCGGACATGGAACTGGCGTTGTCCGGCCTGCTCAGCACGCTGAACGTCGGCTGGACGGACTGAGGTCGGCCTCTGCCGTCGGTCGGACGGACCGAGGTCGGCTCCCCTTCGGCTGAACGGACCGAGGTCAGCCGCATGTCATGGGTTGGGCAGCGCATCGTGGCTGACCAGCGCGTCTCGCGCCGACAGCGTGGGCCCGGGGACCATCTGGCCGATGATCGCCCAGGGCGCGAGGCGCGGAGTGCTACCGAGCCCAAGCACGTTCGCGGTGGCCGCGTCCGGAATGCCGTAGCGGACACCGGTGTCGGCGACATAGAACAGGCTGTCGCGGCGCGGGCTACCCGGCTCCATGCCGGTCACCTGGACGAACTCGCCCGAGCCCGGTGCGAGGTAGACCGCGTCGACCCGGTCGCCGACACGGTCGGAGGTGGACAGCTCGACGGCTTGCGCGGATTCCGCGATCGGCAAGCGGGTGCCGACGAGCAGGCTGACCGCCGCGCGTTCGCCGGGGCCGTCGCCCACGTTGTCCTCGCTCTGCCCGGGGACGGTGCCCGGCGACTTCGCCCAGGCCACACAGGCCACCGGCGCGTCCTCGGCGGGAAGGATCCGCGGTGTCCGGACCGGAAAGTCGTCGAGCGGCAACTGCCGGACCACGGGAAGCCGATCCAGCACATCGGGTGGCATGGTCGCGATCTCCCGCATGCCGTGCGAATCGGCGTATCTGATCACTTGCGCGGTGAACGCGGACACCGGCTGCAGACCTTCGGCGAGCACGACATACAGCGCCGGACTGCCGTCCGGCCCCACGCCGGACACCGAGATGACGCCGCCGATCGGGATGTTCGACAACGGGCCCGGGCCGGGCTCGCCCGCCCGGGGAATCTGCGGTGGGCTGAGCGCGGGCACCTGCGTCGTCGCACCGAGCAAGCCGGTGCCGACCGGACGGGGCCGGTGCGATTTCAGGTCCAATGCTCTGGTCATCACCGAATTCGCCGGGTCGACCTCGGCGCGCTTGCCGTCGTAGACCAGGTAGGTCTTGTCGCCGCGCCGGACCAGTAGCGCCTCGTCCTGATACGAGGTTCTGATCCGGTCGGTGAGCGCGGGGCGCCCGGCGATCACCGTCGTCGTCCCACCCGACGAGGAGGCGGCGCTACCGCCCTCGGACAGTGCGATGGTCTCGCACAGCGACCACTCGGAGTTGTTGCCCTGCCGGGAACCCGGCAGGGCCCCGGGCGCGCCCGGAATGCCGAGCAGCGGTCCGCGCGGCAGGTCGTTGAGCTTGTCGTCCTTCACCGCGTGCGGTTCGGCGTCGGCGCCGGTGATCAGGCGCGCGGATGCCAGATTCAGCACCGGGTGCAGCGTCTTGTCGCCATCCTGGCCCTGCACCACCACATACAGCGCGCCACTCTGTTTCCCCGACACGATCAGGGCGTCGCCGATCGCGCCCTGCGGGCGCAGGAAAGCCAAGATCGCCGCACCGGCCACCACCAGCACGCCGAGCACCGCGCCGACGAGCAGCGAGCGGATCTGGGAACGCATCGGATCGTGCAACATGCGAACGTCACGGCGCACCAGCGCGTGATCGAGCCTGCGCAACAGAAATCGGTATCCATTGACCTGGGCGCGGGTGGTCAGCTGTGCCGGCACATGGTCTCCATCGAGCTATCGATCACCATTCTCTTCGACACGGTACCGTAATTCACCGACGGCCCTGAACCGATGGAATACGAAGCCGATCGATGGCGGCCGCACTTTGGCGAGGCAGGGGCGAACAACGGTGAACGAGACGATGAACAACGGGGCAACTGTCGGCGAAATATCGGATCCTCCGAGAAATGAGCGCCGATCGGACTATGACACTCTGCGAGACCCGGAATTCTGGTTGTTTCGCATTTTTCCGCTCCGGGTGATGGTGCCCGTCGCATTATCGGCCGCGGCCGTCGCGTGGATTGTCCTCGCGCTCGGCGATTCGATAGGGGGCGCGATCGCCGCGGGCGCGGCGGTCGTGCTGGCCGGGCTCGCGCCGATCGGCGGCCACACTCCCGCCGCGCGCATCGGAAGCGCGATCGCCCGCAGGCGCCCGGGTCCGCGTCCGGCCGAACGCCTCGCGCAGGCACCGGCACTCGATGTGCCGCTCACCGAGGGCGGTGGTTACGGCGTGCGCTGGGACGGCGATCTGCTGCTCACCATGCTCCGGATCGATCCGCCGCCGGACACGTTGACGCTGCTGGATCGCGGTTCGCTCAGCACCGACCAACTACTCCCACTCGCCGAGATCGCGCGCTGCCTCGATCAATTCGATCTGACCCTCGCGAGTATCGACGTGGTCAGTACCGGTGCGCGCACCGCGGGCACCGGCGTGGCCGCACAACTCTACGACCGCATTCTCGGCCCGTTGCCCGCCATCGCACATCGCACCTGCTGGCTGGTGCTGCGGATGGATCCGCTGGCCAACGCCGAAGCGGTGGACAACCGCGGCGGCGGTGGCAGCGGCGCGCTGCGCACCGCGATCATCGCCACCCGCCGGGTCGCCAACCGGCTCGCCGCGCACGACATCGCCGCCTCGGTGCTGACCGCCACCGAGATGAACACCGCGGTGCGCCAACTCACCCACGGCTTCGATGTCGACCAGCTCGTCGAGTCCCCGAAATCGCTGGAGTATCAAAGCCGTTTCCTCACCCAGTACCAGATCGCGGCCGACATGATCGGCCCGCGTGGACTCGCCGGCATCTGGGCGGTGCCCAGCTTGTCCACCACGGTGACGCTGCGCTTGCGGCCGGGAGCGGGCAGGCACGATCGGCACACCGATTTCACCGACACCGTGGTGCTCAATGCCGTCGTCCGCTTCGATACCGTCGCGCCGCCGAAGGAACCGCCGCTGCCCGGATTGCGTGAGCTGGTCGGCAACCAGTTGCGAATCCTGTTGGACACCTTGCCCATCGGATACGCGGGCCGCTGGGGCAGCGACATCGCCTATCGCGGCACCCTGACCGCGCTCACCGAGTTCGCGGTCCCGACGGCGGGCTGCGGTCAGCTCATCGGCGCCGACGAGCGCGGCCAGGGCATCGCGGTGCCGCTGATCGGCGACGGCACCCGGCACCTCGAGGTTCTCGGCAATCTGGATCTCGCCCAGCAGGTGATTCTGCGCGCCACCGCACTCGGCGCACATGCCATCGTGCACACCGCCCGGCCCGAGGCATGGCATACCATGGTGTCCAATCTCGGTGCGCCGCACGTGCTTTCGATCGCACCGCGAGCCGCGGGCGCCAGCTACCACCCACCCGCTCCCCCGCCGCCGCCCGCCGCCCCCTATCCGAGCACGACGGTGCTGGTGTTCGACGGAATCCCGCCGATCGCGCACGCGGGCGGCGCGACGGTCGTGCACGTGCGGCGCCCGGACGATCCCGGCGGGTCGATCGATGCGGACGTCACGCTGGTGCAGGATCCGGCCGCGCCCAACCGGATCACGGTGCGTACGGCCGCGCGAAGCGCGACCGTCCTCATGGTCACCACCCCGGACGAGATGCACTACATCGGGGAGTCGCTCGCGGCGCGCTGACCGGTGAACACATGAAACGGCCGGCTGGAACCCTTACCGTTCCAGCCGGCCGTCGTTCGTCACCGCGCGATCAGAAAGCGGCGAAACCGTCGCCGACCTTGCCGTCGGCTTCGATGGCGCGACCCAGCGCGTTCTCCACCTTCGCGGCGAGGTTGTCCAGCTTCTGGAGGGTGTCCTCCAGCTCGGTGGTCAGGTTCTTGTGCGCGGTGTCGAAGTTCGTGACCGCCTGCTCACCCTGCAGGTTCTCGCGGAACGCGGCGGCCGCGCCGTTGAGCTCGTCGATCTGCCCCTTCATATTGGAGCCGTACTGGTTGAGGTCACCGACCATCTCGGTGATGGCGGGCGAGTTGTACTTGATCGTCATTGTTGTTTCCTTCTGGTCGTGGGAATGGTGATCCGGCTGGACGGCGACACCGTCCAGGGGTCACAGACCACCCTGGTCGGAGCCGACAATGGTGTTCTTGCCCGAGGTCACGGCCTGCGAGAGCCGGTCGAGCTTGCCGTTGAGCGCGGTGACCTCGTCGTGCCAATCGGTGGCCGCCGTGTTGAATTCGCGGTGGGCGTCACCCTGCCAGCCGCGCGCGACTGCCTGCACCGACTCGTCGATCTGATTGATCGAGGTGCGCAGTGTCGAGATCGAGTCCTCCATGCGGCTGACGACGCTGTCGATGCCGCCCTCTTCGACACCGTAGGTCTGGCCCGAGCCGTCGCCGAGAGTTGTGTAAGACATTTCGTAGATCCTTCCGTCAGAACTTGTGGTGGTGAGATCCGGACGATCTCACCGAGCAATGAGGCAACCGAGTACTTGCGACCCGAGAGCTACGGTGGCAGCCACCTCCCCCCGGGCAGCCCTTCCAGCAATGTGGCGACCGCCTGAGTCACCCGGTGGTCGGTGCCCGTCGTGACCGTCGACCAGATCTGCTGATCCGGCGAGATCATGGGAGCGGCGACGATTCGCCCGCGGCCGGTGTCGTACACCACCGCCGCGCCGGGCGCCCTGCTGGTCAGCCCGTCCTGATGGGCGTAGGCCACGATCTCGGCGTAGGCGTGGCAGGTGCCGAAAGCCAGCCCGAGCACGGCGGCGTCGCGCTCGCCGACGCCGATGGCGTACATCGCGTCCGCGTAGTCGCTGGAGTCTCCGGCCGCGTCCAGACGGTCGGCCAATTCGGCGGCGAGCGTGCTGAATCCGGCGATCTCGGCGGGCTCGCACGGGCCGAGCGCGGCCAGCAGCGGACGAGCCAGCGACAGATCCGAGCCGTCGGCCCAGATCGGATGAACCTCGAAGCTGTCGCCCGAGCGCACGGCCAGCGCGTGCCGCTCTCCCCGGCGCGCCAGACAGAAACGGCGAGCACCGTCCTCGGTATGGATTCGGGCGACTAGCTCGCGATCCGGCTGCGCCAGGACGAACAGCGCGCCGGCCAGTTCCGATTCGACTTCGCCCTCGGCGTCGAGTAGGCCGTCGCCGAGCAGACCGGTTATCGCCCGCTCCCGCGCGACGCGATATTCCTCGATCGAATCCTGTTGCGGTCCAACGGAGAGCACCAGCGGCAGGGTCTGCACGCCGAGCCGCTCGGCGACGACGAGCAATGCGTCGTTCGTCAGCGCTGTCACGCCGCACCTCCCGTCCCGGGGCTGGTCTGCGTCTGCGCCACGGCGGGCGGCGCGGGCTCCGGGGCACCGAGGACCGCCGGCGCCGCTTGGATGCCGCCTTCGAATCCGATCTGATCGCTCGCCTCCGCGGGGAGGGCGGCGCGCGGAAACCGAGCCGTGTCCTGGGCCGCTCCGGCTTGTCCCAGCGCGCCGGGCACGAGCGGAGCGGGCTGGCCGCCCGCGCTCACCGTGGCCTGCGGCGCGCGCGGCACCACTTCGGCTGTCGCCGCCGACTGGGCGTACACCGGCGCCTGGTACGCGGTAGGCACTCGCGGCATCGCCGGGATAGGCACCGTTCCGATCGGCATCGCGCCGATCGGCGCGGCGCCGCGCGGCATCGCGGCCTCGGCCGACGCGGGGGTCCGTTCGGCGGTCAGCGCCTGCTCCGGCGCCACCACCGGCGGCTCCTGCTGCTGCCACGGCACGGCGAGGGGTTCGGTGGCCATTTCATAGTTCTGCATGACCCGCGAAGCCACGGCCTTGGCCACATCCGCCTCGGCGTCCGTCTCCGCGGCGATCGCCCGGATCGGCGCGCCCACCATGCCGCCGATCGACTCCAGCGTTCGCTGTAGCTGTTGAAGGGATTCGAGGTCGGCGGTGTTCGGCATCGCCAGCCGGGCGATCTCGTAGGCGGCGACCTGGGCCTGGAACCGGGCGGCGTTGGCCGCGGCCGCGGCCGCGGCGTCGATCAGCCAGTCCCGAAGCGTCGTAATGCGTTGCATCACTTCGTCACTGCGTCCCGACTGCCACGCGCCGCGCATATCCGCGAGGACCTTCTCGTACTCGACCACCGCGGCGCCGAACGACGCGGCGAGGCGCGACCATGCGGCGACGGCCTCGGCCATCGGCACGGCGCCCGGCCCCGTGGTGAGATCGCGCGCGAGCCGCTCGGGCGGTCGCGCGGGCCACACCACGCCGGTGAAACCTGGCTGCGGTGGTTCGATCATTGCTGCGGAAGACCTTTCGGTTGCCCGACGACGCCGGGGACGGTCAGGCGGACCGGCCGCCCGTGGTGTCGAAATCCGCCGTATTGGCCGATTCCATGCCGTCGAACTGGTTCGAGTGCAGCCGCAACGCGGCCGCCAGCTTGCGCAACTCGTGCACGCCGGCCTGCGCACCGGTCAGATACGACGACGCCACGTCGTTCGCGGTCTGCGCGGCCCGGCCGGAGACTTCGTCGGTACCCGCCGGGACGACGGTCAGCGCTTCCTCCGCGGAGCGCAGATCCGACGTCAACCGGTCGGCCAGCGCGTCCATCCCGGATGACGCCCTGCCCGCCGTGACCGAGTCGAATTGCACGCTGTCGTACACCTCACGCCCGTCACTCATAAGACCCTCCTGTGTACTGCTCGGCACTCGCGTCAGAGCGTGAGTTCCTTATCCGGCGGTGGTTCCGATGTCGTGTCGGCCGCGCCGACCACCGGCAGCGAGACCCCTTCGATCCGGCCGACCACTTCATCACCGTGCGAGCCGGTGACCATCTGGCCGCGCAGCGCGTCGGTGGTCGATTCGCCCTCGCGGGCCAGGCCGGCACCACCCGCGGCCGCACCGCCCATCGGCATGTATCCGGTGCCCGTCCCGGTTCCCGCCGCGGTGGTGCTCGTCGCGGTGGAGGCGGTGGGCCCGGTACCCGCCGTGGGCACACCCCCGATGCTGCCGAGCGAGCCGCCTGCGACCCGGGTTCCCGGCCAAGGGTTGAGCGGCGCGGCGGCTGCGGCGATCGCACCGGGGACGCCACCGCCGATGCCACCGGCGCCGCCCGCACCACCGGCGCCCTTGCCCTGTCCGGCTTCCTTGCCTTCCTCGGGCTCACCCGCGCCCTCATGGCCGCCGGGGGCGCTGATGGGTTTCGGCGCCAGCAGCGAGGGATTCGCCGCCGCCAGCTGTCCCAGCGACTGGGCGACCTGGCCTGCCGTGCTGATCAGCGGCGTGATCATGCTCATCAGCTGGGTCAGCTGCTCGGCCGACTTCACACCCGTCGGCGCGTTCGTGATCGGAACCTTCTGCCCGGCCTGCGTCATACTCGCGCTGTGCCCGACCATCTCGGCCTTCGTCTCGGCGGTGATCGCCAGCGCCTCGGTCATCGCCTCGATCGCGGAGGCGACCAGGAAGCCCTGGCCGCCCGGTGAGGCCGCCAGCAGCGGCGCGAAGGCCATGGTGGTGGAGAACTTCGCCAGCACCGCCGCCATCAGTCCCGCGCCGGTGAAGACGCTGCCCGCCGCGCCGGCGAGCACCGACTTCTCCTGGGTGCTCTGCGCCGCGAGCTGATCCGCGTCGGCCTGCGCCGCACCGGCCTTCTTCGCGGCCTCCATCGCCGCCATGCCCTGCCAGACCGTCATCAAGGTCTGCACCAGGGACGAGCCGACCTGCATCACGGTCTGCATCACGGTGGACACGTTCTGCAGCAACTGAGTCGGGTCCACCGGGGGCGCAGGTGCGGCTGCGGCACCGGCCGGTACCGGCGCAGGTGTGCCGAGCCGGCCGGTACCGAACGCGGAGGCGAGATCGGTCAGCGGGCGCATGAGCGCGCCGAGATCGATCGTCGGCAGCGGCGGCAGCTCCGGCAACTGCACGAAGGCCGGCATCTCCGGCAGGTGCGGCAGACCCATGCTGTGCAGGACATCGTTCACCGGCAGGTCCAGCATGGGCGCAAGAGCACTGCCCCGCAACAATTCCAGGACTGTCGGATCCAGCGGATCGGCGCCGGGCGACGGAGTGGCTCCTGGCGTGGTCATGACCGCGAGCGGATCGCTCCGATGGCCGCGCCCGACGCGGTGTCGGTGCCCTCGTAGGTAGCGGCGGCCTGATGCGCCGTCAACGCGGTGCCCGCGTGCACGGCGGCGAGCTGCGCCACCGACGACAGGTGGTTGGCCTGCGCGAAGGCGTACGAGACAAGGAACTCTTGGCCGATCAGGCCGAACACCGGGACCACCGCGGCAACCGTCGCGGCTTGGTCGGTCGCCGCGATCGCGCCGACACCGGCGGCCATGGCCGCCGATTCGCCTCCGTATACACGCAGCGCATCCGGGACTACTTCAATGTGGCTCATGATCATCGTCCAATCCCGAAACATCCCCCGATGTTTCGTATTCAACTCTACCTAGCGATGACCGCATATCGCGATCCCGACGTGGTTAACATCCGGTGACTACCCGGTGGCCTCCTCATTGAATGCGGTGATGAGTTCACCGCGCTCCGTGAAAGCCTTGTGGGCGGCCGCTCGCGCGGTGTCCACAACCGTTTTCTCGAACTCTCCCGGCGAAAGTTTCGATACCGCACCGGTAAAACTGAGGCCCACCAACGCGGCATTACCGTCCACTTCCGCGGTCACCGCACCGTCGGGCGATGTCTCGGTTACTCGGATACCATTCATGGCGTCATTGAGATCGGCAAGCCGGTAAAGCTGATTCTGCACCCGAGCAATGAGCTCGTCCATTGTTTCGACCATGTCGGCCTCCCGAAATCCCGTGCCGCTCAGATTGATCGCAGCCAGCTCTGTGGTTCCGTGTCGTAGTCCTGCTCGTCGACGATCTCCTGCGTCGCCACCTGCTGTTCGGTAGGCAGGCCGGTCAAGGCCAGCATCTCGGAGGTGAATCCCAGTTGCCGCAATTGCGCTCGCCGTGCCAGGCCCGCACGGTTCGCCGCCTGTTTGCACAACCGCAGGACCTCGCCCGCCAACACTTCCGGATCTCGGCGCAATTGATCGGCGTCGACCTCGATTCCCAACGGTAGACCCATTTCGTTGGTCCGCACCGAAATCGAGCCCGTGAGCGATGTGGCCGAGAATTCCGTGGGAAATTCGCCGGCCTGCCCCGGCTGCACTGCGGTCATCGGATCCAACCCCTTATCCTCGTTCGTCTTTGATGGCGCGGACGACTTCGGCGATGCGCGCGTTGATCATCGAAACCAACCGTCGCCCATCGGCGGCGGTCGCGACCGGAGGGTGTCCGTCATCGATCAGATAGCGGCCGTCGTCGACGAGATCGCGCCATTTCAAGCGATGCCTGGTCATCCCGCGCGGGCCGAACATCGAGTGCGCTTGAATCACGTCGATGAATCCGAAACGTTCGGCCGGAGCGGAGCGGAAATCAGCCGAGCGATCGTGCACGGAGCCCTGGAACGAATCGTGCACCGCCGAGGCGCCATAACCGTAATCCAGGTCCTGGTCCTCGTTTTCGTCGGCGAGCACGATATCGGCCCGCTTGCCCGAATCGGCTTCCGGTAGCGCCCGCACGACGGCATCGGCCAATTCCAGCGCCGCACACTCGGTGACGGCGAATCCGCCACTGTGCCCGACGGTTTCTCCCGGCAATTGGGTGACCAGGTACCCGCGATCGGCGCGACGTGCCGCCATCAGACGCACGTTGTTCGCCACGTTCGTGTAATCGCGTCCATCGAATCCGAGCACGCGCAGACGGATATCCGGACGGTAGAGATCGTCGAGCATCTCTTTCCGCGCCGGAGTCGACGAGGCGAGCAGGGCGGCACGGGTCCGCGCTTTCTCCGCGAGATAGTCGTCCCACAACGGCGTACGACTGGTGAAGGAGAACGGCCTCGGGAGGCCGACCTCACCGAAATCCTCCCAGAGCACGACGAACTCGAGGTCGGTGAACTTCCACGTGTGCGTCATCAGCCCGGCCGTCATTTCTCGACAACCGGTTTCGCCACGACCGGAGCGTCGCCGATCGCCTCCTCCAAATGCTCGGTGGAGTCGAGATAGTCGGCGCGCTTGTGCTCCTTCTGCTGTCCGCCCGCGGCGGCGCCGGGACCACCCATCGGCATGCCACCCATCGGGGCGCCCGCCATACCCGTTCCCTGCGCGAGACCCGCGCGCACGCCGGCCGCCGTGGCCGCGATGTCGGTCGTCGCGCGCGGGAAGAGCTTGGAAGCTCGCTCGAGGTTCTGCCCGGCCGGTGGGGTGGCCTTGCCGATACCCGGACCGGGCCCACCGCCGGCGCCCTTCGCCGCCGAGTTCATCTTCTTGGCAGCGTCCTGGAAGTCCTGCAAGCCTGCGGGCAGGCCGGGCAACCCGGCGAGCGCGCTCTGCTGCGCGATCTGTTGCGCCGCTTGCTGCGCGGCCTGTTGGGCGGCACCGGCCAGTTGCTGCCCGACCTGCTGCGCCTGCTGAGCGGCCTGTTGCGCGGCTTGTTGCATCGCCTGTTGGGCGGCCTGCTGGGCCTGCTGCTGTTGTTGCGCGGCGGCGCTCTTCTGGGCCCGCTCCTCGGACGTGCGCCGCGCCTCCTCCAGGGCCTTCTGCTGCTGCAACAGTGCCTGCCGCTGCTGATCGGACTGCTGTTGGGCGTCGCGCAGCGCGGCCAGCTGTTGCTGCGACGCTCCTGGTGCGGCCGTTCCGGGTGCGGCCGTACCAGGCGAAGCCGTTCCAGGTGGGCCGGGCGGACCCGGCGGAGCTGGGGGCTGCGCGGGCTTCACCGTCGGGGCGGGAAGGATCGGAATCGCGGCGTTGGTGTATCCCATGCCCTCGACGTACCAGTTCTGGAATCCCCGCCTGTGCCACAGATCCAGGCAACTGTCCTCCTGGATCTCACGGTCGACGTATCCGCCCTTGTCCCGTGTCTCGCCGGGCATGAACTTCTTGGTCTCGGCCAACCAGCCCGCGGTGTAGGTGAGGTTCTGGCTCAGCGCCCGCATGCTGGTGGTCAGCGCGCCGGCCTGCGATCGGTAGGTCGCCGCGGCGGCGATGGCCGCGTTGATACCGCCCTCGCCCTGTGGGGACTGCCAGGACCCCTCCAGCGGAAAACGAGCCAGACGATTGTTCAGGTCGTCGAAGGTGCCGTCGAGTTCCACGGCCATCCAGTCCCAGACCAGAGCGTCGCTGACGACCGCCACGGGATCGAGTCCGGTCTCGAATGATTCGAAGAAAGGATGATCCTTTTCCCACGGGTTCTCGACGTCGACCGGAGTGGTGTCCCGCCCGCCCTGTGCCCTGGAGAGTGCGTCCATTTCCGAGAACTGCCCGCTCGAATTGATGCGCTCATCCGAGGGCTTCTGCAACTTGTCGCCGAAATATTGATGATCGCGCAGAAAGTCCGGGATGTGATGGCTTCCGCCCACCGGGGGCGTGGCAGGATTTCCGCCTTGGCTCGCGTCCCCGCGCCGCGGCGTATTGTCCCGGATTCTCCTGAATTCGGCGCCCGAGTCGGTATCGGTTTCGTTGTACCGTTTTCCGGCCGCCAGGAAGGTCTCTCCCATGGCGTTCAGGATCTCCAGGAACCGCCGGAGAATGTCGTCCAGATCACCGGCCGCTTTCGAGAACTTCGCCTGCAGCAGGTAACTCGACGGTGCCGCCCCGAAACCCTTGGGATTCAAGACATCCGCTACATGACGCTTGACCAGCTCCACCGCATTCGCCGCAGCGGCGGCGAGTGCGGCCGCTTCCCCGGCCGCGCTATCACTCAGCTGAAGCGTGCCGCTGTGTGCCTGCTGGTTCAGGCCGGTCCACGGGTTGTCGGTCTCGGGCTTCGGCGGTGGCATGGGGTCACGCTCCTGACCAGGTGCTCGATGGTCCGGATCCGACGAGGGCAGACCCCCATCGGTGGGAATAGTTGCCCGACAGCGCAACAGCGAAGGGCGATACGATGCCGAGGTCCGATCCCGGAGACAGAGACTCCGACCCGCACAACTGGATACACCACCCCCGACGTGGGCGTCGGCCATGCGCGCGCCACGGCGTGGTGACCCGTCCGCCCCCGCGCACGGGATCACGTTGCTGCGCCCGGCAACTCATACGCTGACGACCCTCCTCATCGCTGGCGTGCCGCGACCGGCGGTGCGCCACACGTCAATATGGCAGCCGGTTCTTACGGCACACCAAATATTGGCTTACGACGCACCAACGATTCTATGGTCAGTCGGGTTGCCTCCGCATGTACAGACCCGAGTCCTGGTGGCCCGCCCGCGCTGCTCACCACGTCTGACCAGCCGGTTCACGCTGCGTCGCGATGGATGTCTGGTTTCGCCTGCTCAACGCTTTTCCTCCTGCGGCCAGGACCCGCCCACCGGACCGTGCCGTTCCCGAAACCTCCGCTCGAACCCGGTGAGGTATATCGACGGCGCCACCGAGGACGAAGACCGTTCCAGCACACCGTCATCGGCGATGTAGTAGATCGCCCGGCCGATCGCGATCTCACCCGGTTCGACCGGGACGTACACCATCCAGCCGACGCTGAGCCGATCGGCGCGCAAGTCCTCCAGCGGATAATTCGCGGTGTCGGCGCCGCTGTCCCGGATGAACCGCTCGACCCGGGCGATCGCCTCCTCCTGCGCCATCGGCCCCGGCGCCGTCATGGTCACCCCGGCCATGGTGAGCTGGAAGAAGGCACCGTCGACATCGAATCGACCGTCGTCACCGAAGACGCTTGTGAGAGTGTCCCGCGTGACGACACCCAGCTCGGCCGCGGACACGAGGTCGCCGACAGCGGCGCGCCGCTGCGCGTCCGCGTCGTCACCGAGCAGGGTGCCGACGATGTCCACCACGGTCTCCGAGGTCCACACACCCGGTATCGCTTCGGCGAACCGGCCCGGCGCGGGTGACGCACCGCGGTACCAGCGGCCGTTCTCCCACCAGTAGCAGAACGACAGCAGACCGCTGGCGCAGCGGTGGTTCAACACCTGGCCCGCCACCCACTCCGGTGCGCCCGCATACAGATCGGGCAACCGGACGCCGTCGTTGTAGGCCGCCGCCAGTTCCGGCGCGTTCCAGACCCCGCCCGAGAGCACGGCGCGCCCACCGGGCAGCGAGTACAGCGAACCGCCGCTGCGCTTGGCGCCCTCGAACCAGCTCACGGACGGCAGCAGGCGTGGACCCCACTGGGATTCGGCCGCGACGAACGCCGCGGCGAGCACCGCCCACCGGGCGGCCATCAGCGGGAACGGAGGCAACTCGTCCTCGCACGGCACGGCGCGCACACCCGCCTCCCGATCCGCTCGCGCCTGCGCCGCCGCCACCTGCGGCGGCCGCGACTGGCGGTCGCCGTGCCCCAGATAAGCACCGAGCCAGACCGGCAGCGTCGTCCGTGGGAACGCCGCCAGATCCGCGAGGTAGACCTCGGGCGGGAACAGCTGATCGTCCGGGAACGGCTCGTCGCCGTAGTCGTAGTCGACCTCCATCCGGCCCGTGCTGGTCAGCGTGAAGAGCAAACGCCACCACGGCCCGTCGCCGAGCCCGGCCGCCAGCTGCCGATGCTCCCTGACCAGCGCTACGATCCCGGGCTCTGGAGTCACCCGCACGGCGCGCTCCTGGTCGTCGGAGTAGACGGCCGACGCCACCTCCGCCGCCACGGTCAGCGCGAACACCGCGTCCACCCGCTGCCACCCCGGCGGACCGCCAGCACCCAGCTCGCGGGCGACCTGGTGCATGAGCGCCTTGGCTCGCTCGGCGACATCCTCCACCGGCGCCGCTGCGGACAAGGTGAAACCGACATCGGGCTCTTCGGCTTCGGGCACGGTGCCCTCGGCTACCGCTTCGGCCGAGGCCGCCTCCTCGGCGGGCGGCGGCACATGCGCGCCGTGCTCCGCAGCCTCGGCGGGCTCGTCACCGGATGCCTGACCGGCTGGGTTGGTCACGTCGCGGAAATCCCCTCGTCCACCGCATCGGAGCCGGCGCATACGCCGCGATGCCCATTTCGTTCGTCGTTCACCCCGGCACCGCGCCGGTGCGTGTCAGGGTTCCTGCCGCAGGCCGAGCAGCGGCAGGTCCAGCTTTCGATTTTCCACACGTTCATTCCACGCGATATAGCCCAAGGCGGTCGGGGCGTCGATACCGAAACCATCGCGCAACCCGGTGACGACCATGTCGGCCAGTTTCCGGTATCCGGCCGTGGGACTCGGCCAGGGCAGCTCGGTCCACCAGTTGTCATGGCTCGCATCGCGTTCCCGCCAGCCCGACTCGGCGATCAGCGCGCGTCCCGTTATGCCGGCGCGCAAGGGCGGGTCGAGCCATTCGTCGTCGACCAGTTCGGCCGAGAGGGCATTATCGAGCTGGAGGAATTGGGCGTATCGCCGCCGCGGACCCGTGTCGGACTCGACCAGCTTGACGATGGAACCGGCGCGCAGCGCGGCGAGTTCCTCGGCCAGACCCACGGCGAAGTTTTCCCACCCCGTCAACCCTGCTCCTGTTGGTCCAGTTCGATGGCCTGATCGTGCAGGGCGAGCCAGGAGTTGTCCGTCAGGGACAGCTGCACCGAGCGTCCCAGATCCTCGGCCACCAGCGTGGTTTCCGGACCAGACCAGCGGACCTCCGCGGTGGCGCCGGGAACCCGGGTGGTCGGTTCACCGAACGCGCCGGTCAACGCCGCGACCATTGTCACGAACGCATCCCTCGACCGGGCCCGCCCCTCCGTGTCGTTCGAGGCGAAATCGGTGACGCGCAACTTGATGTCGACGATGCGGCCGTCGCGACCATGAATCTTCCCGCTCGCCATGCCGAACCCGGCATCCAGCATCGCGCGGTCCGGATGGACGGTCAGCACTTTCCAGCCGAACGCCTCCGCCAGCCGCGGTACCGCGTCCATCGGCTGGGAGCCGTCGAGCGACCGCAGGCCGGTGGCCAGGTCGACGATCTCGCTGTCGGTCGACACGCGCCATTCGGTCATGAGCTCACCTTAGGTCGTGACATCGGCGATCACCGGGCCGACCGGCGACGGTTGAGCTCGTCGATCTTGCGGGCCAGCGCCTCCTTGCGCTCGCGGGCGTTGGAGCCGTCGAGTTGGCCGGCGAAAGCCGCGCGGGCGGCGTCGACCAGCGCGTCCGGCACGTCGGGATACGCGCGGGCGATCGCCCACAGGGCGTCCTCGGTCTTCATGTCCAGACCGGTCTCCGTGCGGATGCCGCCGCCGGTGAGCACGGAGCGGAGCATCTCGTCGAAGTTCTCCCGCAGTTCGTCATCGGTCGGATGGTCGATACGCATCCGTCCTCCTCACGTCGATGGTTACCTTGTCGCGTCGCCGGCTTCCGGTCATCCGGCGAAGATCTCGGTGCGGCGCTGGGGGTCGGCGACCACGGCGCGGATCAACGCGCCGATGTCCATCTCCTCCGGCACCGAGCGATATATCAGCTCGCAGAAGACGGCACCGCCGACGACCACCGCGAACCGGGTGGTCCGCCACCCGACCGTGCCCCATTCGACGCCGACGGGCCCGTCCAGATCCACCGCGCGATCGCCGACGCGCAGGCCGAGCCCGCCCTCGTGTCGATAGAACACCACCGAAACTCCGCCGAGTTCACCGTAGACGCCGCTGTGCGTGCCCGCCTCGGACGGGTTGGCGCGCAACGCGCCGGTGATCGGGTCGAACTCGGCGGGCACGCCGAAGCCGGCGAACGGGCGGACGAACAGGCCTCGATCCTGGCGGCGATGCCCGTTGCCGTGCGGGCCGCGGCTGTTCGTCGGTCGGCCGCCGTTCGCCGGAGGCATCGGCATGCCGGGTGGTGGCATGGGCACACCCGGCGGGACCGTGCCGTCGGACTCGCCGGGGACGTCCGGGTGACCCGGCCAACCCGGTGACGTCGGCGGACCTGAGGGGCCCGGATACGGCATCGACGGGTACGAGGGCGGGGTCGACGGGTACGGGGGCAGTGGTACCGGGGGTACCGGGGTCGGCTGGCCAGGCGTAGGCGAGCCGGGTGGGGGCGGAGACGTGGGCGGTTCTGGAGGCGTCGGCGGAACCAGCGGCGTGTGCGGCTCCGGCGGTGCCGGTGGCGGCGGCGGCGTCAACGGGGTAACCGGTGGCGGCGGAACCGGAGACACTGGCGGAACCGGAGGCGTCGGTGGGCCTGGCGGTGCCGGTGGCTGCGGCAGCGACGGCGACGGCGACGGCGACGGCGACGGCGGAACCGGAGGCACCGGTGAAACCGGCGGCTGCGGCGGCTGCGGCGACGGCGGAACGGGAGGGGTCGGAGGCACCGGCGGCTGCGGGTTCGGCGGCTTCGGTGGTTCCGGCTGCGGCATCGGGACCGGCCACGGTTCCACCTCGTTCAGGAACGGGCCCGGCATCTCGAACTCGTAGTCCTTCGGCGGATGCGGAATGTGCGAGCGCAGGGCCCAGTTCGGCGGCATCCGCCGGGATCGCGCCGGACCGGCAGCCGACGGACCCGTAGGCGGTTCCGAATCACCGCCACGGTTCGAGCGTGCACCGCCCGACGGCTCCTCGTCACCGTCGCGATGCCCGCGAGCACCGCTGTTCGACGAATCCCCGCCACCGTCCCGCTTCGAACGGGGCGTCTCCGCATTCGGTTCTCCGCCACCGCGAGTCGCCCGCGAACCGGACGCCCCCTCCGGAGAACGAGGCACGGCACCCTCAGCTTGCCGCACGGCGTCTTCGACCCGCGCGAACTCCTCCTCCGCCTCGAACACACGCCGGGCAGCGTGCTCGAGACCCGCGATCCGCTCCTGCCACGGGCCCTGCTCATCCACCCGCATCGTGCGCGAACGCAGACCCTCGAGTGCGTCATCCAACGCATCCCGCGTCAGATCCGCATTATTCACCGGCAGACCACGCCGAGCCGCCCCCAGATCGGCCCGCGCATCCGCCAGCGCTCGCGCCGCCGCATCCCGCTGAACGGATTGTCGCGCCCGCTCCGCATCTCGCTCGGCACGCGCCGGCTCCTCAGCCGCAGGGTCTGGTTCGTGCACACCGTCGTTCGAGGGCTGGTCGACCGCCCGGGTGGCCTGTGTGACGGCGTCGTCCACCCGCGCGACCTCATCTTCGGCATCGAATACGCGCCGCGCGGCGTGCTCGAGACCCGCGATCCGCTCCTGCCACGGGCCCTGCTCATCCACTCGCATGGTGCGACTACGCAGACCCTCGAGTGCGTCATCCAACGCATCTCGCGTCAGATCCGCATCATTCACCGGCAGACCACGCCGAGCCTTCACCAAACCGGCGCGCGCATCCGCCAACTCGCGCTCCGCCGCATCCCGCTGCGTGGACAGCCGCGCCCGCTCGGCATCCGCCTCGACTCGCGCCGATACATCGGCATCGCTATCCGAGCCCGGTGCATCCGAATGTCGCGCGCTCGGCGGCTCGGCGGCTCTGTCGGCCTGTTCGAGAGCATCGTCCAACCGATTCAGTTCCGCCTCGGCGTCGAACACTCGCCGCGCGGAATGCTCCAGCTCCGCAACCCGCGCCTGCCAGGGGCCCTGCTCATCCACCCGCATCGTGCGCGAACGCAGACCGTCGAGCGCGTCTTCCAACGCCTCGCGCGTCAGATCCGCATCGTCGACCGGTAGCCCACGGCGCGCCTCCGCGAGGTCGGCCTGCGCGTGCGCCAACTCGCGTGCCGCCGTAACCCGCTGGGCGGACAAGTGTTCCAGGTCGGCACGAGCGGAGCGCCGGACGAGCTCGCCGAGGGCTGCGATGTCGTCGGTGCGCCGGACGACCTCGGCGCGCAGTTCGGCCTGCACCTGCGCGAGCTGGGCGGGAGTCAGTCGCTCGTTCTGGTCGAGTTTGCCGTCGCGGTAGACCTCGTAGACCTCGGCCCACCGCTCGGGGCTCGCGTCGGTCAGGTCGACGCCGACGAGGCGCGCGAAGTCCCGGCCGGTGCCGCGGTCGGGGCCGGGTGGAAGGTCGGTGCTGCCGTCCAGCATGCCGAGGCGGCCGGGGGCCTCGGTGAGGGGGGCGACATCGCCGATGACGTCCAGCAGATGCCGGACGGCTTTGTCGTGCACCGGGAACTCGACATCCGATACGCGGGGATCGATCGCCTGGTCACCGTGGGCGCGCGGGTCGAACACATCGACGGCGGCGAGGGCGTCTGCGTAGTCGGTGAGCGCGTCGACCAGATCCGGGTGCAGGTTCGGTCGCTGCGACAGATTGGCGATCACCTCGCCCAGCTGCGCAACGCCGGTGATCCGCACCGTTCCCGGCAAGGCGTCGAGGCGGCGGACCAGCCGGTCGTCGGCGGCAGCGATCGCGGCCTGGTCCATGCCGCGCAGCAGCTTCGCATACTTGACCAGCGCCTCGGCCCGCTGCTGACGCAGAGCGTTACGGATCTCCGGGTCCGCGAGCGTCTCGGCGAGGCGCTGCGGTGTCATCTGCGCAGCGTCCAGGCCGAGCCGGTGCGCCAGCAGATTCCGCGCGTCGCCGACCTGGTGGTAGGTGTCGATGTCCCAGGCGGTGCGCGCGTAGTCGATGATCGCCTCGATCTGGCCCGCGCGAATCGCGTTCGCGTCGCGCAGCACCGCGAGCCGCTCGGCGAGCCGGTCCGGCGAAGCAAGGTCCGCTTCGGTGATGCCGAGGCGCTCGGCCAGTTCATCGATGGTGGCGCCGATCTCCGCCCGAGACAACGGTTCCGGCGCCTCCGGCGCGGCGGGGAGCGCGCCGGGTTCCACCGGAACATCCGGCACGACGCGCCAGCCGTCGCCGTCGTTCACCACGGTCACCTCGAGTCTGCGTCCCTCGACCTCGCCGGCGAAATGACGCACCTGCGTCTCCCCGGCGTCGACGACCGCGATGCGTTCCGGCCCCGGCTGCACGTCGGTGACCAAGTAGTGGACCTCGACGATGCCCTCGGTGACGGCCTCGGCGAGCCGTGGGTGCGCAGCGAGCGCGTCGGCGATGACACGGTCGTGGTCGAGCCTGCCGTCCACGACCACCAACCGCATCGGCCCACCGGGCACGCCGGGGATCAAACCGATCCCGGTGCCGTCCTCGAGCAGTGCGCCGCCCCGCGCGAGCACCCACTCCCGCCCGGCCATGTCACCGATCAGGCCGGTGAGCTCGTCCGCCGCGGCGTCGGCCAGCAGGAATTCCCTGGCGTCGGCGAGGAAGCCGGTCAGGCCGCGAGCGTGCTCACGGATGCGGTCCATCTCCTCGGCGAGCGTGTCCGCCAGCTGATTCGCGTCGAGCGCACGCAGATCGGCGCCGAGCAACTGCGCCCACACGGAGCGCTCGTCGTTGATCTGATCGCGGCGCAGCGCGTTCTCGAAGAACGCGCGCAGTCCCTGATCCTGGCCCGGCTGGTCGGTGTCGTAGAGGTCGCCCCACTCGCGACTCGGCTCGCCGCCGTTGTTGACCCCTTCCCAGTTCAGCAGGGTGGGATTGCCGCCGAAGGCACGCACGACCTCACCCAGGAAGCGGTTCATCGGGTTGGCGTCGAAGAAGCCGACCTCGTCGCTGTAGGGAATCCGCCCGTCTTCGGCGTTGTACCGGCGGGACGCCTCGGCGAGTCCGGTGAGCGCGCCGATCCGGCGGATCTGCTGGTATCGCAGCAGATCGCCGGCCCGGCGGACGTTCTCGGCGGTCGGCTCACCGAGGTCGACACCGAGGGCGTCGGCCGCGGCCACCAGGGCATCGGCCAGTTCCTGCCGCCGGACCGACGCCTCCGACAGCTCGCGCAGCCAGTCCGCGAGTTCACCGCTGCCCGCAGGCAACTCCTCGCCGGGCCGCTCGGACGGGTGCGGCATGGTGTCGGGCGTCTCGTCGGTCAGCTCCGGCCTGGTATCCGGCGCGGCGAGCGCGCGGGCGTCCCGCGCCTCGGCCTGTCGCTTCAGCTCGTCGAGTTCCACCCCAAGTTCCCGGCGCACCAACTCCGGATCGGCCTCCTCCAGCCAGTACCGGTACTCCTCCCCGTCGCGGGTGATCGGTGTGCCGTACTCGGCGGCCTGGTTGTCGACCCGGGAGGTCAGGCGCTTCAGCAGCGGAACGAGTTCCCGTTTCCGCCACATGGTGACGGCTTCCTTCAGGATGCGGACCGGGCTGAATTTGGTCTGCAACACCTCGTATTCGTCACCTGGCGCGGGCGTCGGATCGTAGTGCTTGGTGAGCGGCAGCCCGGCTTCGTGGGCCAGCAGCGACTGGCCCGCGCTGTCGACGCCGGAGCCGGACGGGTACTTCGGGTTCTGGCCGCGGAATCCGGCGTTCAACGCCTCCCACAGGCGGCGTAGGCGTGACTTCGGTCGCGCCGGTTCCCGTGGTGCGGGCACGGTCGTGGCCGTCGGCTCGGGGGCGTCGAGACGTTCGGGTATCTCGACCCGCCACCGGTCGTTCTCGTCGGGGACCAGCCGCGCGGGCACCCGCTCGTCGTCGACCTCGAGGGTGTATCTGCGGGTCTCGCCCGGCTCGGCGCCGGTCTGCCCGCGCGCCGCTCGGACGGCGTCGGCGAGGTCTGCGATGGCTTCCGCCTCGCGGCGCACCGCGGCCCGGGCGTCTGCCACCGTCCCGTCCGGATCGCGATCCAGGTCCGCGGGATCGACGCGGAGCCGCCGCGCCCAGGTGTCACGGGTCGCGGTCGCCTGCGCGCGCAAGTCGGGGTCGCCCACGGTGCGGGCCCGCTCGGCCGCCGCGGCCATCGCCTCGACCGCGCCCGCCCGCAACAGGTTCCGGTAGCGCAGATCGGCGATGGTCGCGCCGAGATTCTCCGGCGACAGGTCGGTCTCGTCGAGGCCGAAACGGCGCGCCAGCCGGTCGCGGGTCTCCACGATCGGCGCGAGGCGCGGAGCGCGGGGCGCTGGACCGGCAGGCTCCTGTCCGTCGCGGACCGATCCGTCCGCCAAGTGCGAATCCCGCCCTCGGCCTGCGTCGTTCGAGAGTCGCTCGGCTGCCTGCGCGACGGCGACATCCAGACGGGCCACTTCCGCTTCGGCCTCGAATACGCGCCGGGCGGCGTGCTCGAGCTCCGTGAGCCGGTCCTGCCACGGCTGCTGCTCCTCGACCCGCATCGTGCGCGAACGCAGACCGTCGAGCGCATCATCCAACGCACCCCGCGTCAGATCCGCATCGTTCACCGGCAGACCGCGCCGAGCCTCCGCGAGTTCGCCTCGTGCGTCCGCCAATTCTTCTGCCGCCGCATCCTTTCGGGCGGTCAGGCGAGCGAGTTCGGCCGGTGCTCGCCCAGCGGTATCGGCGGAAGCGGCCCGGCCGCCGGGGTCCGCGGGTGGAAGGGGACTCGGGCTCGCTGCCGGCGCGGGGAGTTGCTGTGGGCGCGGTTCCTCGACCGGCAGGCCCGCGCGGCGCAGGTCGGCCCGTACTTCGCGCAGTCCGTCCTCGTGCGCCTCCGACAGCCAGAACTGTTCGTCGCCGTAGCGTTCGTCGCTGGTGAGCGGCCCGAAGTCGTCCGGGAAGCGCATGCGGGGGCCATCCGCATCATCGAGGAAGCCGCGGGCTCCGGCGAGTTCGGCGAGTTCGGCCAGCGCCGCGAGCGGATCGCGCAGCCCGGTGAACGCCACGTCGAGACCCAGCGCCTCGGCCAGTCGGCGGACGTATCCGGCCTCGACGTCGGTGAGCGGGCCTGCATCGCGTTGGCTGGGCCAATCGCGTTGTTCCCGAAAGAACTCGACCAGATCTCTCACCGGATTTCCCGTGCGGCGGGCATTTTCCGGTCGACCGCCGGTAGGTGGCTGCGCGTTCGTGGGCGGAGTCGGCGGGGCGCCACCCGTGTCGCCTCCGGCCTGCGAATCCGCCACATCATCCGGTTGGGCGGCCGAGCGTTCCCGTTCGGCACCGGCACGCGCCGATTCCCCGGCGTCGACATCCGCCGCACCCGAGACCGTGTCACCGCTGTGGTCCTCCGTGGAGGGCGAGGCGCCTTCGGCAGATCGGGCGGGCTGCGCGAGGTCGTCTTCGATCGCAGGCGAAACAGGTTCTCGCTGAGCGGGTTTCCCGGTCGCGGGCGGGGAAGCAGCGGGCTGTGCGTTCGGATCGACCACGTCGAGGGTGGATCCGTCCAGTCCGTGTTCGAGTTCGGTGAGCCGGTCCATGGCGCGGCGGTGGATCTCGTCCAGTTCGGCCGACAGTCGCGTGTGCAACTCGTCCAGTGCCTGGGTTTCGGGAGCAACGTGCGCGGCGTCGTCCTGCCCGGCGGCGAGCCGGGCGACGGCGGCGTCGAAGTGCTGATCGAGGTCTATTGCGATCGCGTCGAGCTGCGCGAGCGTGTCGCGCAGCAGTGCGTCGAACTGCTGGTCGGTGCGGCGGGCCGCGTCGTCGAATTCCGCGCGGATGCGCTCGAGCGCCGCCTCGGCCGAGTTCTCCGGCTGGGTGCGAATCGCGGGCGGTTCCAGCGGCGGCGCTTCGTCCGCGCGTGCGCCCTGGTCGGTGCCCAGTCGTGCGGACAGATCGTCGAACCGTTCGGCGATCTCGGCTTCGATTTCGGCCAAGCGGTCGAGGGCGCGCTGCTCCATCCGATCCAGATCCGTACTCACGCGGCGCAGCAGGTCATCGAGCTGCTGGTCGATTCGACGGTGCATTTCGTCGAGTTCGGCGAGCGCTCGGTGCGCGTCGTCCCGCTCAGCCACAACTTGCCCGCCGTCGCGCGATTCGCCCGGACGTGCGACGCTCGTCGTCGCAGCCGGCTCACCCTCGGCGCGCTCGACTCGCGACTCCGGCACACCCTGTCTACCGTCACCTGGCTCGTCGGGCTCGCCCTGACGCGTGACGTCCGGTGGGTTCGCCGGGGGCTTCTGCCCACCGCCGTCGGCACCGGGCTCCGGCGCCGGAGGCTCGGACTCCTGCGGGGGCGACTGCTCCCCGGCCGGCGGGCGGCGGTCGCCGGCACCGGCCGGGCCTCCGGGCCGTGGCGGCGTCGCATCCACGACGCCCGCAGCGGGGGGCAGGTAGCCCGGGTTCGGTGGAAGCGGAGCCGGAGCGTACGCGATGCCCGCGCGCCATCCGGTCAGCGGCGGCCGGTCGGCATCCCAGTGGAAGCCGAGGCCGATCGCGTGGGCGTTGGCCTGCTGCCAGCTCGCCCCGGGGTTGGCATCGAGGAACCGCGCCTCGGCCAGCATGTCCCGGAGCAGCACGAAGTCCTGCGGCTGCGGTGCTTCGCCGATCAGGCGGTTCCATGCCTCGGCGACATCGGCGAGACGATCCATCCGCGTGTGCACGTACCGGCCGTGCGGGTCGCTGTGGTCGCGTACCCGATGCTCGTCGACCATCAGGTGGTTTTTGATCCGCGCCAGATCCTCGCGGGTGAGCGCGGGCACATCGTCGCGCATGTGCTCGGCGAGCGCGGCCGCGATGCGTTCCGGAGCGCCACCGCCCGCGAGCAGTTCGCGGACGTCTTCGACCGTGTCGCGGATCGCCTCGGGGTCCGCCTCGGCGAAACGGTCCGCGAGTTCGCCCGCGACCCGGTCGATCTCGTCGTGGATGCGGCTGAGCTGGGCCTCGACGTCGCCCAGCGGGTCGATGCCCGGCTGTCGCTGGACCAGCTGTCGCGTGACGACGTCCACCACCTCGCGGGCCCGCGCCTGCTGCTCGGCGCGCCGATGCCGTTCGAGGCCTTCGGCGATGCGGTCGAGATCGGTGTCGTCGGCGAGGAACCGCTGGTACTCCGCGTTCGCCCAGTCCTGGACTCGCTGCCAGGCCGCGATGTCGCGGTCCCATTCGCGCTGCAGTCCCTCCGGGATGTCGACCCGGTCGCCCGGCGGCACGTGGTCGGCCGTATTCCACGGCCGGTGCATCGGCTGGATGTTGCGCTGCGGCGGGGCGAACCACTCGTAGTTGCGGAACACCGTGCCGAACGGCGGCACGTGCCGCAGCCAGGGCCGCGCCTGCACCCACTCGCCGATCTCCGGATGACGCTGGATCCACGCCTTCACGGCCGGATGCTTCGGCACCTGCGCCGCCATCAGCAGCAGACGGACCACGTTGTAGGAATCCCCGCCCCAGTGCTGGGTGAAGACATCGTCCGGGTCGACGCCCGAGGTGTCGTACCGCGAAGGCGCCTGCGGCATGTGCACCGGAAGGGTGCTTTCCGGGATCATGCCCGCCGGGACGTCGTCGGTCGGCAGCGCGATGTCGTTGACGACGTCCTCCATCGCCCACCCGCTGACACCGTCCGGCAGTTCCTTCGGCGAGTACTTCTTGGGCAGCTCGCCGCGATCGCGCCCGAACTCCCAGTCCGGACGGGTCGGGTCGACGCGGTGCCAGACGCCGTCCGCGTCGCGCCACGAGGTGATGTCCAGGCGGCGACCGCCGATCCAGCCGGTGCTCAACCGTTCGATCTCGGGCGGGTCGATGTCCTCCACCCGCACGTTGTCCGCGCGGTCGGCGAGCACCCGCCGGTAGTCGACCGCGGTCTCCGGGCGCACGATCGCCTGTGCCACATCGGAACTGCGGCGCAGGGCCTCGGTCAGAGCCGCGTCGTGGTCTGCGCGCGGTGCGGCGGGGTCGGGCCGGGGACCGAAGACGATGATGCGCGGTCGCTCGCCGTCGATGATGCCGACTCGGTCGGTCACCATCCGGCCACCGATGCCTTCGACGAGGTCGCGGTAAACGCCCGCCACCCTCGCCATCTCGTCCTGGATGCGGCCGATCGCGTTGTGCGCCTCGTTCACTTCCCGCGCGACGGCGTCGAGTGCGTCGATGTCCCGGCGGCGAGCCGCGGCCTCTTCACCGGAGAGCGTGCCGTCGGCGCGCCCGTCCCGGACCGCCGCGCGCAGGTCGGCCACGGTCCGCTCGAGCCGGTCCGGCTCGCAGGCCGCCTGATCGGCTCGTCCGTCGGAGTCCGACAGGCCGAGGCGGGCGGCGAGTTCGTCGCGCTCGTGCCGCAGCGGCTTGACCTCTCGCAACGCATCGGCCCGGCGCTGGGCCAGCTCTTCCAGCGCGTCGATCACATCCTGCGGACGGGACCGTTCCACTCCGACGCCTGCCCTGCGCAACTCATCGATCCGCCGGTCCACCTGCTCTATCCGCTCATCGAGCAGGTTGACCTCCTCGGCGGCCGCAGCCAGCTTCTCGATCACCCGCCTGCGATGCTCGAGTTCCAGCGGCTCCGGCGCGACCCGGTCGGTGTGCGGCGCATCGTCGAGGCCGCCGACGTCATCGATCGTCCGGACGTTCGCTGCCTCGTACAGCCGAAGGACGGTGGCCTCCAACTGTTCCCCGCGCAGCGCCGACTCGTCCAAGCGGACGTTGCCGCCCCAGAAGTCGCAGCGCGCGACCCGGTCGTCGCGCTTGGCCCGCCAGAACTCGCGTTCGCGGGTGAGCTTCTGACGCTGCTGGACGAGCCGGTCGTATTCGCCCAGCGGGGTGGTGGAGAGTTCGAGGTTCGCCGATTCCGTCTCGAGACGGGCGGCCTCGGCGTCGGCGACGGCGAAGTCCCGCGCGGCCTGTTCCAGCTCATCGATCCGGGCGAGCTGTTCGGGCATCTCGGTGACCGGCATGGTCCGCCCGCGCAGTGCCTCCAGCGCCCGGTCCAGGCCGTCCGGTCCGGGTCGCAGGGCCGCCCAGTCGTCGGCGTCATCGATCGGCAGCCGCCCCGCGAGATCGTCACGCCGCTGACGCAATTCGTCTCGCCGGGCCAGCGCCTGCTCGAGTTCCGTGGCGAGCCGGTTGTATTCCGCACGGGTCTCGGCGGACATCCGGTCGCGTGGGTCCTGGAATCCGGTGCCTCCGTCGGTCGGTTCATCCGTCCCGCGCCGCATGGAACCCGGATCCGTTGTGGCGGAAGCCGAGTCGGCCGATGGCGTGGGGTCGGGTCGCGTCGAGTCCAGTGCGCCCGAGCCCGGACCCGTCTGCGGTGCAGTACCTAACGGCGAGTAGAGCCTGCGCAACCATTGCGCCCGGTCCTCCGCCATCCGGGCGTTCCATTCCGCCTGTTCGGCGCGCAGTTCGGCCCAGGGATCGTCCGGGTCGGCCGCGGCGGCGCGCCGCAACCGATCCGCCTCGAAGGCGGCCGACCAGGCTTCGTTCTCCGCCTGCTCCAGTCGCAGCCAGGCCGCGCGGTCGGCGGCCATACGGGCGTTCCATTCGGCCTGTTCGGCGCGCAATCGCGACCAGTGGTCGTCCGGGCGCGTGTCGGCCGGCCCGCGCAACCAGGCGGCGTGGTCGGCGGCCATATCCGCTTCCCAGTCGGCCTGCTCGATCCGCATCTGGAAGTACCAGTCCGACCGTGGCCCTGGTTCTTCGCCGGGTTCATCCGCCGAAGGAGGCGCGGCGGGCGGCTTTTCGGCACCGCCGTCGCCGGAGGCGGGCTGCGCGGTATCGGGGTCACCCGGTTCGGCCGGGACCTCGGGCCGCCGCCCGGCCGCGGTGTGCTCAGGCCCCCCGGTACCGACTGCGGCCTGCTCCCACTCCCCAGTACCGGCTACGGCCTGCTCCGACTCCCCGGTGGCGGCTGCGGTGTGCTCCCACTCCCCGGTACCAGCTGCGGTGTGCTCCGACTCCCCGGTACCAGCTGCGGTGTGCTCCGACTCCCCGGTGGCGGCCGTATCCGCCCGCGAGGCGATCGGAACGACCTCGATGGTGCCGTCCGTGTCGACCCGCAACTCACGCGGCCGCGCGCCCCGGTGTAGCGCCTCCGCGACCTCCGGATACCGTGCGGCGGCATCGGCCAGCGCGCGAGCGGAATCCGTGCCGCCGAGATTCACCACCAGCACCATCGGGGGCTCGCCCGCGAGTATGCCGACGCGATCGGTGACCGGTCGGGCATCGGCGCGCAGCAACGCGTCGCGTTCGAGGGCGGCCGCCATCGCCCGGTCCAAGCGCTCGACCCGCTCCTCTGCTTTCGCGAGCCGCTCCGGATCGCCCGCCGCGCGGGCGGCGGAGCGTTCGCGCACCGCGGCCCGGTTCTCCGCGGCCAGCCGGTCCAGCACCGCCTGCCGCCGATCGGCCTCGGCGCGGCGGCCTTCGCCGGGGTCGGGGGGACGGGGCGGATCGAATTGCGGCGGGTTGTGTTCGGCGTCGCCCGCATCGATCGCGCGCGGTGCCTCGTCGCGGCCGTTGCGCGACCCGAGGGACAACCGGTCGGCCATCCGCCGCAACGGGCCCCGTGGTTCGCGCCGGATCAGATCGGCTCCACCGTCGTCGAGCAGCTGGGCGATCCGCTTCTCCAGCTTCTTCACACTGGTGTCGGACATGCCCTGGAACAGCATGGCCAACGCGTCGTCGAGCCCGCCGTCGCCGGTGGGAGCGGGCACGCGCCACCCGCCGTTGCCATCGGCCTCCAGCACGATGCCGAAGGTGTAATCGGCGATCTCGATCCTGCCCGATGTGGTCCGCGGCCAGGACACGCGCGGTCCGCTGTCCGGATCGGGCAGCGGCACCTGCCTGGTGGCCAGTCGGTGGGCGACCACCGCCGGATGCGGTTCACCGGCCTCCGGCTCCGCGCGGAAGTGCGTCAGCGCGTCGTAGCGCAGCGTGCCCTTGTTCTCGCGGCCCTCGTATGCCTCGTGCGCGTCCGCCGCCCGCTGGTCCTTCTTGGTGTGGAACATCTCCGGACCGAGCCTGCGCAGCCACGCCTCGAAGCCGAGGCCGGTTCGGCCGGCCGACCGATAGCGCAGGTAGTGCGCCAGGAACTGCTCCATCGTCTCGTGACGGTCCGGCTTGCGATACGGTCCCTCCGCTATCGCGGAATGCAGCCTGCGGACGGACCCATCCGTCTCCCCCGCCTCGACTGCCAGGTATTCGAGCTGATGCGTCCCGCTCCACAGCACGTCGGCGTATGCCGAATTCCGTATCGCCAACTCGCGCAACGCGTCGACGTGCCCGCCCCGCTGAGCGACGACGACGAGCCGATGCTCGCCCCGCTCGCCGGTGAACAGCGCGACGCGTTCGGTCAGGCGGACACCGGCGGGATCCCGGTCGAGCAGGGCGCCCACCACACGCCGAGCGGCCGCCAGGTCGTCGAACTCGGCGGGTGCGTTCCGGATGGGCGCCGGATCGCCGGCCATCGGCCAAGGCTGGTAGCGGCCTTGGTTCTCCGCGGCGGAGCGGGCGACTTCCATCGCGATCTCGGCCTCGGGCAGGCCGACCTTGTCCACATACTTCCGCAGGGCGGCCAGGCCGGCATCCATCGCGCGACGCTCGGGTGACCCGCCGTCGTCGGTGCGCGACGCTTTCCGGTATGCCCGGTCGTAAGCCTGGGTGTAGGCGGTCTCGGCAGGCCCGACCGGGACGAAACGTCCCGATTCCCGCAGCACCCGCAGGGTTTCGATCTCGACCGCGAAGTCGCCGGTGCGCATCCGCCGCAGCTCGGGCGAGTCCGCCTTGTGCGGGTTGGGGGCGTGGTCCAAGTCGGCGGCGGTGAACCCGTTGGCCCGGTCCCATGCCGCGGCGTAGTGGGTGGCGTAGTCGACGCCGTCGATCAGCGGTCCTCGCTCGACCAGCGCGGCGCGCACCTCCCGCACCGCGGCCCGGAAGGCGGCGGCGTCGAGCATCGACGGCCGGACCGAGTCGTTGCCGCGATACGCCCGCGCGGCGATCTTGCGTGCCTTCTTGCGCGCTTCGTCGAATGCCTGGCGCAACCGGTCGTCGTGCTCGACGGTGCGCGGCTCGTCGACGCCGCGATCCCGCTCACTCTGGTATGCCGCGCGATCCTCGCGGACGCGGGTGAATTCGAACGCCCTGGCGTGCGCCTCGGCCTGACGGTCGAGCATCGCGCTGACGTACTCGTCGCGCGAGAGCGTGAGTCGCTCCAGCGGTCCGTCACCCGCCCGCGTCTGCTCGGCCATGGCGGCGGCGTGCACCCATGCTTCGGCGAGCTCGAGCGTCGACGAATTCAAATGCAGCACAATGCTGTCGGCGGATGGGACGTAACCGGTGTCGGATCGCAGCAGCTGCCTGCCCCCGCGGGCAGCCGGTGGGTCGTCGAAGGTGAACCGGACATCGACGCCGAGCCGATCGATGGTGCTCATCGCCCACCGCCCGACGGAATTGCCGTCGCCGCGCACCCGGTCGCCGCGCATGTTCGTGTACACGCGGAGGTTGTCGCCGTCCAGCTCGCGCAGCACGCGGTCGATCCGGTCGGTAACCTGGTTCGCCCGCGTCGGCTCCTCCGCCGCGGGACGGTCCGGTGCACGCTCCGCGTCGAGCTGCCCGGGATTCCGCTCGCGCATCCAGTGGCCGTCGTCCTCGGACCAGACGGAGTACGGATCGGTCTGCTCGTGTCGCAGACGCACCGCGCCGGAGTCGTCGACGTCCACCCACACCCGGTCGGCGACGACGTCCTCGACCACCACCGTGTGCCGCAGCGACATGTCGGGGGCTTCATCCCCGGTCACCGGGGTGAACCGGTCGCCGGTCTCCACGACGAACACCCTCGGTGGCGATCCGGGCAGCCACGCCACCCGTTCGGAGAGCCAGCTGCCACCGGCCTCGCGGACCTGCCGGTCCATCAGGTCGTGCCCGACGCGCGCCGCGAGTTCGAGGGCCACCCCGTCCCGCGCCGCGACCGCGCGCCCGCGATCGGCGGCGAGTTCGCTCAGCACCCGCACCTGGGCGTCGAACGACGACGGCTCGTCGCCCAGTTCACCGCGCAAGCGGGCCAGGTCGCGCAAGTGGGTGAGCACCGCTGGCCGATCCTGGGCGAACGCATGCCGGTCGAGCACGTTGCGCTCGGGATCGAATCCGTCGAGCTTGCCCACCAGCTCATCCCACAGGGCCTCGACGCGGCCGATCTCCCTGGTGTGAGCCGCGTGCCTGCGCACGAGTCGCTGTGTGTCGCGAGCGGCCTCCGCGGTGGCCGGACGATACTCGTCGGTCGCGCGATCGTGCTGCTGAGCGGCGTCCCAGTCACGGCCGTGCGCACTGCGCGCGCCGGCGCTCTCCTGGGCAGACCACGGTGCGTCGAACAAGTCACCCGCGAGCAGCGCGTCGACGCCCGCCGCTCGTCCGAGCTCCCGCAGCCGCCCTGCGTCCATTGCGGGGTCGGTCTCTGCCGCCCTGACCACCGCCGCGTCATAGGCGTCGAGGTACTGCCGGCGCACCGCGCGCTGATAGGCGACCTCGACCGGCGCGAGTGCGGTCGGTCGTCCCGGATATCCGGCGTCCTCCAGCTGACGGAGGAATTCCGCCTGCCTGCCGGTCGCCACGGCATCGGCGCGCAACTGTGCCGCGACGTATTCCGCACGCGTCATGCCCCTGATCCGGGAGGGCGTGACCTCCACCTGCCCGGCGCGGATCGCCTCGGTCAGCGCGGCCAGCCGCACCAGCTCGCTCGCCAGCTCGGCCTGCCCGCGGTCGTGGGTGTCGATCAGGATGTCCATGGTGCGGCGGTCGAAGGCATCGGCCTCGCCGATCGAGTCGCCGAGGTCGGCGAAGCGCACTCGGGCGCCCTCCGCGCGAAGCACTTCCGCCGCCTCGCGCCCGATGGCGGACTGTTCGAGCAGCTGCCACACCTCGGTCGCGCCGGTGTCGATCCGAGCCAGCTGCCACAGGTCTTCGCTGCGGACGTCGGTATCCGTGCGCTCCGGCCGGTCCCGGTCCGCCGCCTTCTCCGCGGTCGGCTCGTGCTGGTCGTCGTCGCCGGTCCGCGGCGATTCGCTGTCGTCCGGCGCCGGGCTCGGATCCGCACCGGCGAACTCGGGCTCGGTGAAACGCACTGTGGGCGCCGGGTTCCCACCGAGTTCGCCCGCCTCCACACGTACTTCGGTGAAGCCGTGCTCGGCGGCGAGTTCGCCGAGGAGGGTGTCGCGCACCGCTTCCTCGGGCGTCCGGTACAGCTCCGGCCCGTCGGTGCCGGGATCGCCTTGCCGGTGCCACGCACCGCGGATCTCGGTCACCAGGTGCCCGAGTTCGTCCATCGCGTCGCGGAACATGGTGGCGCCTTCGGCCGGATCGGTCGCCGGGTGCATGCGCAAGCGCAGCACACCCTCGCCGTCGACGGTGGCGTTGATGCCGAAATCGTCCGGGCCGCGCAAGAAGTAGACCTTGTTGTACTCACGGCCCACGGTGTGATCACCGCTGCCGGGAGGCGTGGTGTCGTCCGACGGCGATGGCACGGGGGCGATGTCGCGCGCGTGCTCGCGCACCCGCGCCAGCCGTTCCATGACCAGGTCGTGCCATGCGGTGCGGCCGTAGCGCTCGAACTCCGGCCGCACCGCGGCGATGCGCTCGGTGAGGATGTCGATGGCCGCGCGGGTCAGCGCGTTGTCGTGGTAGCGGACGGTTCCGGCGTCGTCGCGGCCGAGGAATCCCTCGGCGAACGGGCTCACGGCGCCTCGCGCCTCGGCGCTGTTCTCGAACGCACGGCTGTGGTCGATACCGGCGAGCTGACGGTCCGGCCCGGCGAGCCAGCCGAGACGATCCCGATCCGGGAGGCGGACGAGCGTGTCCAGCAGACCGAGGGCGCGGCCGGGAAGCGACTCGGCGTACCCGAGTTCGTGCGGATCGGCGAAGTCGCGATGCCGGTCTCCGGCCGGTTCACCCGGCATCACCTGCTGGTAGACGACGGTGGACGCGTGCAGCACCGACTCCGGCACCGGGGCGTCGATGGCGCGGCCGAGCACGCCGGTGAGCACCTCGGCGACGGCGTGCCGCGGGTTGACCACAACCTTGCGGATCAGCTCGGCCCCGTTGCCGAACCGGACCAGCTCCACTCGCCGGGCGCTGTGCGCCGAATCGCCTTCGCGCAGCACGATCGCCCCGACTTCGCCGGAGTCCAGCGCCTCCGCCACCACCTGGTCGAACGAGCGCGCACCGTGCGCGGCGTCCCAGGCGGAACCGTAGAAATCGGCGTAGGTCTGGTCCGGGCCTGCGGGCTGGGTGTCGATCAACGGGCGCAGCGCCTCGAACGCGGCCTCGCGCGCCCGATCCTGATGGTCCTCCGGCCAGGCATTCGGCTCGGCCGCTTCGGCGGCCGCGTGCGCGGCGTCGTACGCCTCGATGTACACCCGTTCGAGTTCGGTTTCGGGTATGTCGTGCCGCGCCGCGCGCAGTTCGCGGATGGCGGCGAACTCCAGCAGGCGCGCCGCAGTCTCCAGGTCGAGCATCGTGCCGACGTACTCGCTGCGCGACGACCGGGTCCGTACCCGAGCGGCGTTCGGCATGTCCGGCGCGTGGGCCAGGTCGGCGCGCGTGCCGCCGCGCACCAGCGCGAGCATCTGCTCGATGTCGGTCAGACCGGGATCGAGCACCAGTCGCCGGCGCGCCGGATAGTAGCGATCCGTGGCTCCCGATTCGTACTCGATGCGCACCTTGTGTTCGGTGAGCGCCTGATCGATCTGTCTGCCGATCTCGGTCCGGGCCAACTCCGCGCGCAAGCGTGCGGTCCGCTCCGCCGCCGCCGTCCCGGCCAGGTCGCGCAGGGTGGCCTCGCCGATCGGGTCGCTGGGCGCGATGCGCTCCGGCTCATCGGCCGCTCGGACCCGCACCCGGCCGAAGTCGTCGATCTCCAGCTCGAGGAATCGGCGCTCGACGCCGTCGCGACCGAGGAGCGCGGCCACGAACGGGTCGCGTCCGGCCTCCCGCATGACCCGTTGATGGTCACCCGCTTCCGCGGCGATCACCAGCCGGTCCGGCTCGCCCGGAATATGCGCGACGTGATCGGTGAGCACCCGCGCGCCCGGCTCGCCGCGGACGGCCGCACCGAGCACCCCGCGCGCGGCCGGCGCGGACAGACTGCGCCGCTGTCCCTCGAGCCGGGTCGCGGCCTGATCCCGCAGATCCGCCGAGTCGGCGAGGACGCGCAGATCGTGCTGCCGACGCCGCAGCTCCGCGCCATCGCCGGCCCGGGTAGCGGCATCCGAAGCCGCCTCGGCCTCCCGCAGCGCCCGCTCGATCTCCGAACGCGAGACGTCGCGGGCGCCGAAGACCGCCTCGGCCCGGCGGGCGAACTCCGCGGCGGCCTCCTGCGCCCGCAACCTGGCGTCCTGCCGGTTCAGCGCGCCCTGCCACAGCTCGTCCGCGGTGACCGGTGAGAACGGATGATGGCTGCCCGCGACGGACGCACCGTCGCGGCCGGTATGCGCCTCGTCCCAGATGTTTCCGTAGTAGTCGGCGTAGTTCTGCCCGTTGTTCCATTCGGTCCGGCCGAGCGGCTCGCGCAGCGCCGCGACGCCGCGGTCATGGGCCTCGGCGCGCGTCCCCGCGTTGTCCCAGCGCCGGTCGGCCATCTCCTCGTCGAACGCCTCGCGATAGTGCCGCTCGAGGGGATGCTCCGCGATCTCGTAGCCGAGCGACCGCAATTCCGCCGCGAGCCGGAAGTGCCTGCCGGTGGCGGCGGCTTCCTCGTCGACCATCGCGTCGACGAATTCCTCCCGCGACATCGCGCGGATGCGCTCGGGGGTATTCGGCGTGGTGCGCTGCAGATGACGCTGTGCGTGCAGCGATTCGTGGGCCAGCGTCAAGGCCTGCCGCACGTGCGAGTTGCCCGAGGTGAAGGCCAGCGCCGCCAGTTCCCGGCGCCGGAACTCGCCGGTCCGCCCGTCCGGCGCGGTGTCTTCGAAGCGGGTGCGGATCGGGCCGTTGTCCAGGCTCGCCAGGACCTGTCTGCCGAAGTCCGTCTGCCGCAGCAGGTCACGGACCTGGTCGCCGGGAGTGTCCAGCAGCAGACGGTCCTTCGTCGGCGCGCCGACGTCGCGGCCCGGCCCGGCCGGGTGCTCCGCGTGGTGCAGCAGCAGGTCGTGCAGCGCGCGCACGGGCTTGCCCGCCGGACCCAGATCGCCGTACGCGTCGCGCAGGACGACCTCGGCGAAAGCTTCGGCCACCGCCTCGTGATCGTTCAGCAAGCCATCGTCGTCGAGACTGTATCCGCTGAGTTCCCGTAACCACTGGCCGAAGTCGGCGTCGGGATCCTCGGCGGCCAAGTCGAGCAGATGACGCTCCGCCCGCATCCGTGCGGCGAGACCGCCCGCGTGATCGAGGGCGTGACCGTATTCGTGCACCGCGACGGCGTACACCGGCCGCCGCAGCATCATCGGCTTGATCTGGTCGTTGCCCACGGCGTTGTACACCGCCGCGCGGAAGCCCCGCGCGCTCGTCGCATGCTCGTAACTCAGAACGATCGCTCTGGTGAAGACGGTCTTGGTGACCTCGTCGATCTGACCGTCGGCCCACCCGAGCTCGCCCCGCCTCAGATCGCCGATGCCGACCCCGCGCAGGTCGACGTGCGGGAACCGGCCGTACACGTCGACCACGGCCCTGGCGTATTCCCGCACCACCTCCGGAGCCAGGCCGGGCAGGTCGAAGCCGAACACCTCGAACTGCGGGTTGTCCATCGCCTCGCGCAGTCGGTCCTGGAGCAGCTCGCCCACCTCGTGCGGACTCAGCCGCGACCACTCGTCCTCGCCCTGGACACCGAGCACGTCCGAATCGGGCAGATCCGGGGCGAATTCCTCGGGCGGACGTGCCTCGCGTGCGGAGTCGTCCACCATCCGATCCCGTTCGACACGCGGATGGTCGCCGTCGTCGGTGGACCGATCATGGCCGCCGGGCCGATCGCCCTCCGGCGTGCCCGGCCTGCCCGGGGTGAGCCGATCGATGAACCGCCCCCACCTGCTGCGCGGTTGACCGCGATCGGCCAGATCGGCCGTGCCGTCGCTGAGCAGCTCGACGATCCGCGCGACCAGCTTCTTCCGATCCGGCGCGGCCAGTCCTTGCAGATGTGTGGCCAGAACGTCCGAGGTCGATCGGGTCGACACCGGTGCGGGCACGCGCCAACCGCCGTTGCCGTCGGGTTCCAGGTGGATGCTCAGATCGGTCGCCCCGACGTGCAGGATCTCCAGCTGGTGATGCGCGGGGCGGTGGATTCCGGGATCGCCCGGCAGCGGAATCCGGCGGGTGTACAACCGGTGGGCGACCTCGGCCGGGTGCGGCGGCGTCAGCGGCGGGTCGGCGTCGGCCGCCGCGCGGTGCCCCGCTTCGTGGAAGTTCTCGACCAGCCTGCCCGGGACATGCCTGCCCTGGCGGCGGGTACCCCGGGCCTGCTGGGCGTCCTCGGCGGTATAGAACGCGTGCGGACCGAGCTGTTTCAGCCACTCGTCGAAGCCGAGCCGGGTCCGGCCCTCTGCCCGGTAGCGCAGATAGTGCGCCAGCATCTGCGTACGCGCCTCGTCCGTGCTCGGGTGGCGGTACTGCCCCTCTGCTTCGGTCACCGTGATGTGGTGCATGGCCGGAAGGCCGCCTGCCCCGCGCACCGCGTTCCGGTAGTCGAGGAAGTGCGACCGGTCCCAGAGCACATCGGCGAGATCCGGATGGCTCGCGGCCAGTTCGCGCAGGGCGTCGACATGGTGACCGGGCTCGGCGACGACCACCAGGCGCGGCCGTCTGCCAGGTTCCGAATCGGCCGGATACCGTGCGACGCGGTCGGTGAGTCGCTCGGGGTGCGGCTCGCCGTCGAATTCTCGATCGAGCACACGTCGCGCGAGGTCGGCGTCGTCGTGGCGCCCGCTCTCGCCATGCGGTGTGCCGTCGGCGGAACCGTCGGAGGCCGGCACGATTCCGTCCTCGGGCAGTTTCGGATACCCCCAACGCGACTCCCCGTGGTTGCCCGCGGCGCGGACGACGTCGAGGGCGATTTCGGCCCGGTCCAGGCCGACCCGGTCGAGATAGCGACGTACGGCCTCGCGGCCCGCCCGGTAGGCGGCCTCTTCCGGTGGCGGCGCCTCCGGGTTGCGGCGATGCGCCGTGTCGGCCTTGGTGTACGCCTTGTCGTACGCCTGGGTGTAGGCGCGTTCGGCCGGGCCGACCGGCACGTACTCGCCCAGATCCCGCAGCATGCGCAGGGATTCGAGCTCCAGCGCGATATGCGTGGCACGCTCGGCGACACGGGCGCGAGTATCCTCGCGCGGCGCCGGTGCTTCGGTACCGGTGACCCGGTCGGTCGGGGCGATGCCGTGCGCCCGGTCCCATGCCGCCCCGAAGTGGTCGCCGTAGCCGCGCCAGTCGACCATCGGCCCGAGGTGGTTCAGATGCTCGCGCACGGCGCGCACACCGGCGCGGAAGGCGGCCCGGTGGTAGAGCGGGTAGGACCGCACGACGCCGGACTTCCAGTACGTCTTCTCGGCGTACTTCAGCGCGTCGTCGTACGCCTGGGCGTAAGCGCGTTCCAGGTCGTCGACGCCGATCCGGTTCGGATCGATCTTGCCGGTGAAGTCCGCGTCGCCCGCGTACATCAGGGCGTACGCCTCGGCCATCCGATCCAGCATCAGGTCGACGTACTCGTCGCGGGACATGGTCAGCCGTGCGAGCGGTTCGCCCGCGGCTTCATGCACCTGCTCGGCCAGCCGCGCCGTGCGCAGCAGTTGCGCGGCATGCCGCTCGGCTCCGCCGTCGGACTCCAGCACGACGGAATGGGTGACCGGGTCGTAGCCCGCGGACGGGCGCAAGCCGTAACGACCGCTGTCGAGACGGACGATGCTCGCCTCGGACTCGGTGCTGAACCGGATGTCCACACCGAGCCGCTCGAGCATCGCCGCCGCCCATTTGCCCTGATCGCTTGTGCCGAGTGCGCGCAGTGCCCGGTCGAGCAAGGCGCCCGCGTGCTCGGTGAGACTCCGCGGGTGCGTCCCCTCGCCTGTCCGGTAAGGCGTAGGCGTCTCGATATCGGCGGTGGGGGCGTCGGCGACGTCGCGAAGAACCCGCGGGACACCGGATTCGTCGAGATGTACCCGGATGCCGGTGGGCGGTGCGTCGCCGGAGCGGGCAGCCCGATTCGACAGGTCACGGCGGACGATCTCCGTGATCTCGCCGAGGAGCCGGGCCTGTTCCGTCGTCGCCCGTGTGTGCTGCGCGGTCAGTTCCGCGAGCAACAGGATGTGGCCGGTGCCGTTCCATATGTCGATGCGCTCCGACCGCTCACGCAGCACATCGAGAACTTCCCGGCGGGTGGACGGGATCTCGTCGTCGGGAAGGTTGAATCCGTCCTTCAGGCGCCGGAAGGCGCGACCCCAGTCGGCCTCGATGCGCGTCACCTCGCGCTTGGCCGCCGCCTCCCGCCACCGCAGCCGGTCCAGTTCGCGAGACGTCCCGAGATCGGAGGGAACATATTCCTCCGTCCCCTCGGCTGTGCGCGAGCGCTGCGCGGCGTCCCATTCCTCGCCCGCCTCGTGCCGGCCGCTCACACCCTGACGGGGATCCTCCGGCGCGTCGAACCGTGGATCGGCCAGCAGCTCGTCCACGCCCGCCGCCCGCCGTCGCTCGCGGTCCGCACTCGAATCCGGGTGACGTGGGGGAACCACGTCGAGCACATGACGCGACTGCGTGTCGACTCCGGCCGGTGCCTCGTCCACGGCACGCCCTTGCTCGCGGTCCGTATCCGGTGGACGGGGCGGGGAAGCCACGTCGAGCACATGACGCGACTGCGTGTCGGCTCCGGCCAGCACCTCTTCGAGGTCGATAACCCGCAGCGCCGCCCGCTCCAGCTCCGACAGACGGTCCCGCCAGGCGGCCGACCGGTCGACACGGATCGTCCGGCCGTGCAATCGCTCCAGCGTATCAGCAAGTGCGGCAGGGGTATTCAGGCCCGCCTCGTCTGCCAGGCCGCGCGCCGCCTCCGCACGCAGGCCGCGCGCCGCGTCGACCGCCGCGGCCACCGCGTCTCGTCGGGCGGTCAACCGGGCCGCTTCCGCGTCCCGGATCGCTTGGCGCGCCGGGTCGTTCGTCGGCGGCAGGCCCTCCGGCCGGTCGAAGGCAGCCAGATAGGCGGATTCCAGCGCCCGACGCTGCGCGGCATCGACCAGATCCCGCACAGGTCCGCCGTACGGGTCGTACCCGGCCTCGCGCATCTCGCGGTGGAATTCGGCTTGCCGGCCGATGGCCTCGGCTTCCACCCGCACCCGCGCGGCGACGTGATCGGCCCGGTCCAGCTCGCGGACGCGGGCGGGGGCCACCTCGAGCCTGCCCTCGGCGACCGCCCCGGCCAGTTCCGCGGCGCGTACCACCGCCGCCGCCTGTGCCAGCTGGTCGCGCCCCCTGGTGCCGATGAACACGTCCATCGTCCGCCCGTCGAACCGGTCCGGCTGCCCGGGATCGTCGCCGGGTTCCTCGAACCGGATCGCGGCGCCGAGGGCACGCAGCCGCGTCAGCGCCTGCCTCCCGATCTCGCTGCGCACCAGTACTTCTCGTACCTCCGCTGCGGCCACGTCGATCGGCCGGTGCTGCCAGCCGGCCGGTTGGCCCTCGTCCGGGCGCACGAGATCGAGCGCGTCGTCACGACCGGAGGCGGCGAGGTCTTCTCTCGGCGCGCCGAGCAGCTCCCTGCCCGGACTGTCGTCATGCCCGGCGGATTCCCCGGGCGCCACGTCGTCATCGGATACCGGCGCATCCGGCCGATCGCGTCGCGCCGATCCCGCCCCGGCCCCGTCCGTCGGATCAGCGAGTTCGCCGGGCCGGGCCTCCTGTAGCCGATCTCGCGGCGCCGATCCCGCCTCACCACCAACCATCGGAGCAGCGACTTCGCCGGGCCCGACCTCCTCCAGCCGATCTCGCGGCGCCGATCCCGCCTCATCCCCGTCCGTCGGAGCGGCAGGCTCGCCGGACCGGCCCTCGTTCTCCGGCTGCTCCGGGTCGAGCCGGATCGCGGGCCGACCAGCGGCTTGCGGGCCTTCGGCATCCCGCTCCGGCCCGCTCGGCTCGTTGCGGGAAATGAACCGCTCGAGCCGGAGCCCGTCGACGAACCGGCCGAACCATCCGCGCCGCGCGCTGCGGTGGAACGCATCGCGCAGCAGGTCGTAGGCCACACGCACGGGTTCGCCGACCCTGCCGCGGCCACGCGACTCCACCGCGGCGAACGCCTCGGCCAAAGCCTCCACGGGGTTGAGCAATCCGGACTTGTCCAAGCTGTATCCGCTGAGATTGTCTTTCAACCACGCCAGGTAGCCCTCGGTGGTCGGTTCGCCCAGTTGCTCGGACATGTAGTGATCCAGCAGCGCGGCATCGAGTTTGCGCCGGGCGTAACCGCTGCCGGCGAAGTCCAGAACGTGGCCGAACTCGTGCACCGCCATCGCGTACACCGGCCTGCGCGCGGCGCTCGGGTGGAACCACCCGGATTCGACGGCTTGCTCCACGGCCTTCCGGAATTCCGTCGCGCTCGCGGCATAGTGCCCGTTGATCCGTAGGTCGTCGGCGTGCACCCGGAGACTGCCGCGGTCGATGACTTGCCCCGTTTCGGCGAAGACGCCGCGCGGCAGGTCACCGACGACGATCCGGCGCAGATCCGCGCGCGGGTACCGCTCGAACATATCGACCATCGCGCGGGCGTATTCCCGGAGCACTTCGCCGTTGAGACCGGCCCGGTCGAAGCCCGAAACCTCGAATTCCGGGTTGCCCGTGATCCGCCGCACGGTGTCTCGCAGCTTCTCCCCGACCTCCGCCGGGCTCAGGCGCGACCACAAGTCGTCGAACGGCGCGCCGAGCAGCCTCGCGTCACCCTCGATCGCATCGATCAACCGGTCGTACAGCATACGGACGGGCTCGGCCACCTGGTCGCGGCCGTGGGCCTGCACTTGCACAAGCGCTTCGGCCAGCGCCTCCGACGAGTCGAGTCCCCTGGTGGTCAAGCTGTAGCCGCTGAGGTTGCCGCGCAACCAGTCCAGGAAACCGTCCATCGTCCGGTTGTCCGGATGGTTGTCCATGTAGTGGTAGAGCAGTTCGTCCTCGGCCCCTCCCCTGGCCGCGTTGTCACCGGCGTCTTCCAGCGCGTGCCCGAACTCGTGGACGGCGATCGAATACGCGGGCCGCCGCAGCACGGCCGAGGAGTACAGCCCGTCGTCGACGCGGTTGGTCATCGTCTGCCGCAGCTCTTGCGCGCTCGCGACGTATTTCGCGCTCACCGTGATCGACTTGGTGTACGCGCGCCCGTCCTCATACCCGGAGTTCGCCTCCGCGATCGCCTTGCCCGGCAGATCGCCGATACCGATCCGGCGGATGTCGACCCGCGGATAGCGGCCGTGCATGTCGACCATCGCCCGGGCGATCTCCCGCACCACCTCCGCGTCGAGACCATCACGGTCGAAGCCGAACACCTCGAACTCGAGGTTGCCCGTCATTCGGCGCAGGTCGTCGCGCAGCTTTTCCCCGACCTCGGCCGGGCTCAGGCGCGACCACTCGTCATCGTCCGGGGCACCGAGCAGTTTCTTATCGGAATCGCCGGGTTCGTGGTTTCCGGAGTCCAGGTGGTCGGGCTCGGAGGTGTCGGGCGTGCGCCCCATCTCCGGCGTGTTCTCGGCGGACCGCGTCACCGGCCGGGACGGATCGACCTGCTGCCACTCGCCGTTCGCGGCGCGCCACATCGCCACGTCCAAGCCGCGCGGTGGCCTGGCCCCGTCCCTCGCCCCGAAGCGGCCGCCCACGTGACGCAGTGGCGGCGCGGACACGTCGCCATCGATCGTCCAGTCCCCCGCCCGGTTCGACGTGACCCGGCGGTACTCCACCGTGACATCCGGCCGCATCATCGCGCGCAGTACGGCCTCGGAGGTGTGCGAAGCATGCTGGAGCGCGAGGTCGTGGTCGTTCATGCCGCTCGGGGGCGCCACCGGATCCCGCGGACCGTAGACGACGATCCGGGGCGGCTCACCGTCGATCACCCCGACCCAGTCGGTCTCCATCCGGCCACCGGCCGCTTCGATGTCTCGGCGGCCCGCGCCCGCGAGCTGCGCCATCCGATCCTGGATGCGCCCGATCCGGTTGTGCGCCTCGTTGACCTCACGGGCCACCTCGTCGAGCATTCCGATCTGGTCGGACCGGCCGGGATGGTCGGACGTGAGTCGTTCGATCGTGCCTGCCAACCGATCCGGCCGCAGACCGGCCTCGTCGACCATCCCTTGCTCGTCGACGAGCCCCAGCCGCTGTGCCAGATCGTCCCGCATGACGCGGCGCGGTTTGATCCGCACGAGTTCGCGGGCGCGCGCACCGGCCGATTGATGCTGCTCGGTCAGCGCGTCGGCCAGCAGCGGCCTGCCGTCGACGGCACCGTCGCGAACCAGTTCCCTGAGCCTGCTGTCGAGCACCGCGATCCGCTCGCGCAGCCCGATGACGTGCTGGGCGGCCTCCTCCAGTTTGTTCATGTCCCGCAGCCGCCGCATGCGCTCGGTGGCCGAGCGCTGTTCGCTGACCTGTCTGCCCGCGTCCTCACCCAGCGCAGCGATGTCGACGGTCCGCCGGGTGGCCGCCTCGTCCAGCCTCCGCATCGTGCCGGCCAGCGATTCCCGGGTACCCAGCGCCCTTTCCGGATCGGCGACGTCCATCACCCTGGTGACCCGGTCGTCGCGCTTGGCCTGCCAGAACTCCATTTCGCGGGTGAGCCGGTGACGTTCGGCGAGCATCCGGTCATACTCGCGGTTCGCCCACTCCGTGGCCGCGGCGACATCGACCGGCTGCCGCGCGCCTTCCTCCGGCGACGGCTCACTACCGTCCGGCTTGTCCACACCGGTGTCACCTTCCGGCGGGGGCCACACCTGGAGCTGGTACGGCTCGTTCCGCTCCGCTTCGCCTTCACGGTTGTCGGCACCGTCATCCGGTTCGTCCGGCGTACGGGCAGGCGGATCGGCGGGCGGTTTGCTCGACCCGCCGTCGGCGGCGGTCCGCGGTGGCTCCGCCGCTTCATCACGGTTCGACGGCGTGACCTTTCGATCGCCCGGCTCCGGCCCCGCTCGCGAGTCGTCGGGTGACGCAGCGGCCCGCGGCGGCCCCGTGGGGGACTTGTCCGCGCCGCCACCCGCGTCCGTCTCCGGACCATCGCCCGGAAGGTCCACATGGTCCGGCTCGAGCGAGAGGGGCGTGTCACCGGTCTCCGGCGGCTCGGCGGCCGAGCGGGTCAGCAGATCGTGCAGCGCGCGGGCGGGGACGCTGACCGAGTCGGCGTCGTCGTCATCGCGGAGCACCCGGTCCGCGAACGCCTCGGGCAGCGCCTCCTCCGGCCGCAGGTCGCCCGCCCGGTCGAAGCTGTGGCCGCTGAGCTGGTGCAGCCAGTCCTCGAATGCGAGATCCGGGGTGCGGGTGTCGTCGTCCAGGTATTGCTCGTACAAATATTCCTCGGCCCGATGGCGCGCGCTCTGCTGACTGGCGTAGTCGAGCGCGTGCCCGTATTCGTGCGCCACGACGGCGCGCACCGGACGGCGCAGCACTTCCGGGGAGAACCGCCCGTTGTCGACACCGAGCCGCATCCGATCCCGGAACGTCTGCGCGCTACTCGCGTGGTCATAGCTGAGGACGATCGATTCGGTGAACATGCGGCCGGAGGCATCCAGCCGCGGCTGCGCCATGCCGATCACCTCGGGCGGCAGACCGCCGATACCGATGCTGCGAAGGTCCACGGCGGGGAATCGATCGAACAAATCGACCATGGCCCTGGCGTATTCGCGCACGACCTCGGGATCGAGACCCTCCAGGTCGAACCCGAAGACCTCGAAGTCGGGATTCTCCATAGCCTCGCGCAGGTGCTCCTGCAGCCGCTCGCCGACCTCCTCCGCACTCAGATGCGACCATTCGTCCTCGCCCGGCACGCCGAGCAGCTCCGCGTCGCGGACGCCCGCGGCGGGATTGTCGCCGTTTGGTGGAACAGCTGATTCGTCGGTGTCACGTGGCGCTTCGACGTCAGCGCGTGGGGAGGCGGCGTCGTCACGTGGCGGAGCGGCGACATCCGGTGGCGCAACAGCGTCCTCACGCGCCGGAACAGCGGCATCGTCAAGTGGCGAGGCAGCCGCGTCACGTGGCGAGGTAGCAGCGTCACGCAGCGGAGCGGCGACATCCGGTGGCGCAACAGCGTCCTCACGCGCCGGAACAGCGGCATCGTCAAGTGGCGAGGCAGCCGCGTCACGTGGCCGAGCGGCAGGGTCGCCCGGCGGAACAGCGACGTCGCGCGCCGGAACAGCGGCAGCATGCGCCGGGGCGGCGGCAGCATGCGGCGGGGCGGCGGCAGCATGCGGCGGATCGGGGGCATCACTTGCCGGGGCGTCCACCTCACGGGCTGGAGCACCCGCGGGCGGCGCCTGGCCCGGTATCCGCACCAGCGCGGGCGATGCGATGCCTCCGATGACATCGATCCGCACCAGCTCGCGGTCTCGTCTGAGATCGAATTGGCGAGAAGTGATGTCGCCGTTCTTGGTGGCGTGCACGAGGTGGTATTCGACCCCCAGCGTCCCGTCCCGATGCGCTCGCAGCAGTTGCTCACGCGCCCGCAGCAGCGCCCGGCCCTTCGCGCTGTCCGGATCGACACCGCGCGCCGCCATCTCCTCGGGCGTCTCGGTCAGAATCCGCCGCAGATTCTTGTCGATCGCCGCGGTGCGGCGCAGGTATTCCGGCGAACCCTGTTGTGCTTCGGCAACTTTCGAGCCGCCGAGCGGCGCACCGACACCCTTGGCCTCGATCACCACCAGCTTCGGCGGCCCACCGTCCACGCCCGGGACCAGCACCGCGATGTCGACGGTATCGGCGCCATCGATGGCGCCCTCGAACGGGGACAGCAGCACCGCGCCCGGCCACTTGTTCTCATCCAGCCCGAATGCCCGGCCACCCAGTTCGCCGAGCGTCTTCGACGCCTTGCCCAGCAACGGACCCAACCGGTTGAACTCCGCCGCGTTGCGCTCCATCGCGCCGAGACGATCCAGCTTGGCTTGCTTCTCGTCGTCGGAGAGGTCGGACTCCAAGATCTCGGCTTCGAGATCTGCCACGCGCTTAGCGAGCTTCTCCTCGGCCAGGTCGCTGATCTTCTCGATCCTGAACTCCGCCATATGAAGTTTGACCATGTCATTGGCCGTGTCACGTTGCGTCTGCAATGCCGCACGCTGGGTGACCGTCTTCGCGATCTGGCGTGCGATCAGGTCATCGACCACCGTGTACGGGCGCACGGGGCCGCGATCGGCCATGAACCGGTAAGGCCGCTTCGTCAGATGATCGGCGATGTATTCCTTGGTCAGCTCGTCGTGCAACCGGAAGGTGTCGTCGCGGTAGGTGCCCGGGTCGTCGTCCTCGTGACGCCACGTGCCGTCCGGGTCACGGTAGGAGTCGGGACGATCGCCGAATTTGTGCAGTAGTCCGTCGGCGTCGCGGTACATACCGGCCGGAACGTCGTCGTCCGCGCCGTGTTCCAACCGGTGCTCGACGTCGTCGGATTCACCGAGGAAGTCGGGTGTCTCGTCGAGGGTTCGGTCGCGTGCGGGCCGCGCCGCGTCATCACCCTCCGGACCGTCACGGTCCAGCGGCGCCACCTTCCGATCACCCGGCTCCGGCGCCTCGTCATCCGCGCCACGCGGCGGGGCCGCCGAATCGAAGGGCCGAGTCGCCTCGTCATCCGCGCCACGCGGCGGGCTCGCCGGATCGAAGGGCCGAGTCGCCTCGTCATCCGCGCCACGCGGCGGGCTCGCCGAATCGAAGGGCCGAGTCGCCTCGTCGTCGGCGCGCGGATCGCGGTCGCTTGGCGGAATGCGCGCCGGGTCGGTCGGGTTCGAATCGTCGCTTGTGCGCAGGGGATCCGGTTGCGACGGTGAACGCGGCGGTATCGGCGCATCGTCCGCGGGCCGTCCACCGGCGACCCGCCACCAGGTATCGGCGTTCTTGCCGAACTCGCGGGCATGCCATTCCGCCTGCGCCGCCCTGATCCGCAACGACCGTTTCGACACTCCTTCCGGTAGATCCGCGTCATCGATGCGGTTCACCAGATCGCGCAGCTGCCGCGCCTGCTCGGCTGCCCGGCGGGAGTGCATGTCGGCCATCTCGGCCCGCATCCGCGCCCGGAACTGCTTCGGCGTCTCGTCGCTGCGCCGACCGGCGATCTCACCGTCGGGGCGGTAGATCGGGCGATCGTCGGTCGGACGCACACGTGGGTCGGATCCGCCGGGCGGCACCACATTTCCCTGACCGTCGAACAGCAGGGCCGACACCGCGCGGACGTCCACCGGCACATCCGGCGGAAATCCCCTGCGGCTGTCCGCTCCCGGATCGGAGACGTCGATGTGGAATTCCCCGGTGTCCGGGTTCATCCGCACGGTCAGGGTGTAGGCATGCGCGCCGACTCCGTGCTCGTCGACCGGGCCGGCGTATTCATCCACCACGAGGGCGCGCGGGACCCGGCCCTCGGCGATATCTCGCGGGTCCATCCCCCTGGCCATCCGCAGCAGTTCGTCGGCGATGCCCTGATGGCGAGGCTGGTCCGGTCCGCTGTCCGGGTAGTCCCACATGCGGCCACCCGCGGCATCCTGGATGTCGCGCAGCGACATGCCGCGCTCGCCGACCGGCTCGTCCGGAGGACGGATGGTATCGCTCCCGGTGGCCTGCCGAATCTCCTCGAGCGAGAGCCGAGCGCACTCCCCGCGGTTCTTCGGCTCCTGTTGTCGCGCATCGGACTCCGGATCGTTCCTGGAGGGTTCACCCGAGTCCCTACGATCCGGACCATCGGTGTCCGGCCCCGGACGACGCACCGCCCTGGACTCGCCCGAATCCCTGCGGGCCGGACCATCGGTGTCCGGACCCGGACGACGCACCGGCCTGGACTCGCCCGTGTCGCCGACGAGCGGCAGCACGACCGGTTCGGCGGTTTCGCGCCGTCCGTAACCGGATTCCGCTGTGTCGCGGGATCGCGACGTCTCGCCCTCGGATCGGTCTGCACCCGCTTGGCGCGGCTCGCCCGCCGGGCGCGCCGCACTATCCTGACGCGCAGCACCATCCTGACGCGCAGCACCATCCTGACGCGCAGCACCGTCCTGACGCGCAGCACCATCCTGACGCGCGCCACCCTCTTGGCGCGCAGCACCGTCCTGGCGTGCAGCACCCTCTTGGCGCGCAGCACCCTCTTGGCGTGCAACACCCTCTTGGCGCGCAGCACCCTCTTGGCGCGCGCCACCGTCCTGGCGCGCAGCACCCTCTTGGCGT